>DATENQ010000182.1:0-8411 GCA_035275005.1 Pyrinomonadaceae bacterium
CGACATCGATCGCTTGATCAATGAGCAGTTGATTGTTGAACTTTATAGTAAGTAGTTAACCCGAACCGGCGACGGCGGTGCGCAACGTCCGTCGCCTGGTCAGTGCATTTTTAGGAAAACTGAACGCTATGGCTATGGATCAAAATAATCTTTGGACGGGATTTCAAATGCCGCGACGACTTGCGGCAGACGCGGAGACTCTGACGGAACGATATGGCCGCTTTTCGGCGCAGCCATTCGAGAGAGGGTTTGGGACCACCGTCGGTAATTCTCTTCGTCGAGCTCTGCTCTCTTCAATCGAAGGCGCTGCGATCACCGCAGTCAAGATTGAAGGCGTCGAGCATGAGTTTTCATCGATCAAGGGCGTGGTGGAAGATGCCACCGACGTTATCCTCAATCTCAAGCAGGTGCCTTTCAAGTTGCACAGCAGCGAGCCCAAGACGCTGCGCATCAACAAGGAAGAGGCCGGCGAAGTCACGGCGGCGGATATCGAAACTGATGCCGACGTCGAGATTCTCGATCCCTCCGTGCACATCGCTACCGTCAGTGACAATGGATCGCTGCGAGTTGAGATGCGCTTGAAGCGCGGTCGTGGATACGTTTCGGCGGATAGAAACTTCGACGAGGATCTTTCGCTGGGCTACATCCCGATCGATTCGGTTCACACTCCTGTCAAGAAAGTTAATTACAACGTCGAAGCAGCTCGCCTGGGCCAGAACACTGAGTTTGACAAGCTGACCATTGAAGTTTGGACCGATGGCTCGGTGAAGCCGGAAGATTCGATCGGACTCGCGGCGAAGTTGATCAAGGACCACATGTCAATCTTCATCAACTTCGAAGAGGACACGGACGATTTCGCCTATGCGAAGATGGAGCGTCCGCCGCTGCCACGCAACGATCAGTTGGATCGTTCGGTTGACGAGTTGGAACTGTCTGTCCGTTCCTACAACTGTCTCAAGAACGCCGATATCAGGACGATTCGCGATCTGGTCCAACGCACGGAGCGCGAGATGCTCGCCACCAAGAACTTCGGCAAGAAGTCGCTCAATGAGATCAAGGAGATTCTGAACGGCATGGGTCTCGACTTCGGTATGGAGTTCGATGAGCAGGGTAATCCGATTCCGGGTACTGGCGGCCGCGACGGAGCGGATCTTTCGGACTTTGAAGGCGACGACGAACAGTAGGTTAGAGTCATGCGACACTTAAAGGCACATCGAAAACTCGGTCGCACCAGTGAGCATCGTCATTCGATGCTGCGCAACCTTGCGACTTCTTTGATTAACTCGCGCGAAGAGCGCATCGTTACCACTTTGCCGAAAGCGAAGGAGCTGCGGCCGTTTGTCGAGCGCGCTATCACTCTCTCGCGCCGCGCGCGGAGCTTTACTGACGAGGGTTCGGCCGCTCAGGCGCTGCATCTGCGTCGCCAGGCGGCAGGTTTCTTTCATGCGGGCAACATGACCGTTAGCGAGACCACCGGCAAGCGCGGTCAACTTCGTCCGGAGCGGACCGCGGGTGTCGCCGCGCTCAAGCGGCTCTTCAACGATCTCGGCGAGCGTTACAAAGATCGGCCGGGCGGTTACACGCGTATCCTGAAGCTGGGCTATCGTGAAGGAGATCGCGCCGAACTGGCCATCATCGAACTGGTTGACAATCCTCGTGAAGTCGAAGCTGCGGAAGCGGCAAAGAAACGAAAAACCGCTGCGTCGAAGAAGAGGAAGGCCGGCAAGGGTAAAGAGGCTAAGGAAGAGGCGGCTGAGTCGAAAGCCGAAGATAGCGACAGCTAAAGAACTTCTCCCGCAAAGGCGCAAAGTGAATCCTTTGCGCCTTTGTGCCTTTGCGGGAATATCAAATGTCTGCACCTAAAGAACAGAACGAGACTCCCAAGCGTGTTCGTGCGGCCCAAAAGCCGCCAGCGTCCGTGAACATGGAGGAGCTTCGCGAGCTGATAGGCCTGTTGCGTGAGAATGGGCTGGCAGAGCTCGAGCTTGAGAACGAGGGATTTCGCGTTCGTCTTCGTCGCGATTCCGGATATGTCGAGGGCGCGCAATATGCACCGGTGCCGGTCGCGGCTGTGGCGCACAATCTGACGCCAATTCAGGCCCCCGCTCCACCACCGTCGTCTGGTCCAGCGCATCCGGGCACGCAGGCTTCAACAGAAGCTTCCCAGGATCAGGATCTACATATTATTCCGTCTCCGATCGTGGGCACGTTCTATCGTTCGCCCTCTCCGACTGCTGAGCCTTTCGTGAAGATCGGAAGTAACGTCGAGCCGGAATCGGTTGTGTGCATCATCGAAGCCATGAAGCTCATGAACGAGATTCAGGCAGAGGCTGCGGGTGAAGTAGTTAAGATTTACGTTGAGAACGGCCAGCCGGTTGAATACGGCCAGCCACTATTCGGCATCAAGAGTTAAGCCACAAAAGAGCACAAAAAGCACAAATCAATTTGTGCCTTTTGTGCTTTTTTGCGGCACTTTTCTATGGCTTTTAATCCGCGCAAGTTCAAGAAGATCCTGATCGCCAATCGCGGCGAGATTGCCTGTCGCATCATTTGGACGTGCAAGGAGATGGGCATCAAGACTGTCGCCGTTCACAGCGACGTCGATCGCGATTCGCTGCACGTTCGTTTCGCTGATGAAGCCGCCTGCATTGGACCAGCGCCTTCCGCACAGAGTTACCTGAACATTCCCGCGATCATCAGCACGGCTGAGATCTTCAACGTCGACGCGATTCATCCAGGTTACGGGTTCCTCGCCGAGTCGGCTTACTTCGCTGAGATTTGCGAAGCGTGCAATATAAAATTCATTGGTCCATCGGCGAATGTCATTCGTCTGATGGGCGACAAGATCGAAGCGCGTCGCGTGATGCACGAAGCGGGGCTGCCAATCGTGCCCGGGAGTAAAGGTGGAGTCACGTCGGAAGAAGAGGGTATCAAAGTCGCCCGCGACATTGGATATCCGGTGATCGTGAAAGCTTCGGCTGGTGGCGGTGGACGCGGAATGCGCATCGTTCGTTCCGAGCAGGAGTTGGGAAAAGCGCTCGAGACAGCGTCGACTGAAGCCGCGGCCGCTTTCAATGACGGCAGCGTTTACATTGAACGTTATATAGAGAAGCCGCGCCACATCGAGATCCAGGTGCTGGCGGATGAGTTTGGCGAGTGCATTCATCTTGGCGAGCGTGAGTGCTCGATTCAACGCCGGCACCAGAAGTTGATGGAAGAGGCGCCTTCGACGGTGTTGACGCCGGAGTTGCGCCAGCGCATGGGTGAAGCTGCGGTAGGGGCGTGCAAGAAGTTAGGTTATTCGAGCGCGGGCACGGTTGAGTTCCTGTTGGATGTGCACGGCAACTTCTATTTCATGGAGATGAACACGCGTATCCAGGTCGAGCACCCGGTCACCGAGATGGTGACGCTCGCCGACATCGTTCGCAACCAGATCCGGATCGCGGAAGGCGAACCGCTGGGTTACACGCAGGACGAGTTGCTGATCGTCGGTCATGCGATCGAGTGCCGGATCAATGCGGAAAATCCGGAAACGTTTGCGCCTTCGCCGGGTGTGATTTCGGCTTTCAACCTGCCGGGCGGACCCGGTGTTCGCGTCGATACGTTTGTCTATTCGGGTTACCAGGTAACGCCTTTCTACGATTCGTTGATTGCCAAGGTGATCGTTCACGCGCGCACGCGTGAGTTGGCTATTGCACGCATGAAGCGAGCGCTGGAGGCGATGGTGATCGAAGGTATCAAGACGACGATTCCGCTGCACCAGAAGATCATGGACGATCCGCGCTTCCGCTCCGGCGACATCGGAACGGATTTCATGGAGTATTTCCTGGCGCGCAGCGGGCGAAAAGCCGCAGCGTCGTAAGAGGTTTTCACGCAAAGGCGCAAAGACAAGCAAAGGAAACAATAATACCGGTTTAACTATGCTGTCTTTGCGCCTTTGTGTGAAAAGTCCGGCTTTCGCAGCGCTCCACGGTTGCTGTTTGCCTGTCGGTTCCTTATAATACCCGACTTTTCTATGACGACTTGACTCGTCTGAGAGGTAAATTGAAGATGTCACACGCAGTTATCAGAGCCGGTGGAAAGCAGTTCCTGGTCGAAGAAGGCCAGACGATTCGCGTGCCTTCCATCGAGGCCGACGCCGGCAGCTCCATTGAGGTCGAGGCGCTGCTGAGTTCAGGCGACGGCAACAAGATCTCCGCCACCGTTGTCGCCCACGGTAAAGACCAGAAAATCGTGGTCTTCAAGAAGAAGCGCCGCAAACAGTACAAGCGCACGCGCGGCCACCGGCAGGGCTATACAACTTTAAAGATTGATTCGATTGGGTAAAGACAATGGCACATAAAAAGGGTGTTGGCTCATCTCGTAATGGTCGCGACTCGCAGTCGCAGCGTCTGGGACTGAAGAAGTTTGGCGGCGAGAAAGTGCTCGGCGGCAACATAATCGCGCGCCAGCGAGGCACGAAATGGAAACCCGGCAGCAATGTAGGCCGTGGTAAGGACGATACGTTGTTTGCATTGATTGATGGTGTCGTCAAGTTTGAAGACAAAGGCCGGTCTGGAAAATTCGTCAGCGTTTATCCGATGGAGCAAACTGCTGCGTAGTAAAAATTTTGCGCAAGTTCGCGACGCCTGAGCCGCAAGTTCTGCGCGCCCGGCGTCGCTTTCAATTTAGGATGTTCATTGATCGCGCCAAGATTCACGTGCATGGGGGTGACGGAGGTAACGGTGTTACGGCTTTCCGGCGCGAGAAGTTTGTGCCGCGTGGTGGTCCATCGGGCGGCGATGGTGGCCGCGGCGGCGACGTTGTCCTCGTAGCTGATGGCTCGCTGAACACGCTGCTGCACCTGCGCTATAACCCGCAGCACACGGCGCAACGCGGTTCGCACGGCGAAGGCTCGAATCGCTCGGGTCGCGAAGGCGATGATTTGATTGTGCGCGTGCCGGTGGGCACGCAGATCTTTGACGCTGATACAGGCGATCTGCTTCGCGATCTCAACCACGACGGCGACCGCTGGCTGGCTGCGCGCGGTGGGCGTGGCGGGTTTGGAAACGCGCACTTTACGACCTCGACCAACCGTGCTCCTCGCTACCATCAATCCGGAAGCAAGGGAGAGGAGTTCGACCTGCAACTCGAACTGAAGTTGCTTGCTGATGTTGGTCTGGTGGGTTTTCCAAACGCGGGGAAGTCGACGTTTATTTCCACAGTGTCAGCGGCGCGCCCGAAGATCGCGGATTATCCGTTCACCACTTTGGAACCGCATCTGGGTGTAGTGGATCTCGGTGACTTTCGGACCTTCGTCATTGCCGATATACCGGGACTGATCGAAGGAGCTCACGCGGGCGCAGGTTTGGGCGATCGTTTTTTGCGACACATCGAGCGCACGAAGTTGTTGTTGCACCTCGTGGATGTTTCGTCTGTGTCGGGAAGAGAAGCGGCCGGCGATTACGAGACGGTTAATCGCGAGCTGGCTTCTTACAACCAGGAGCTGGCGACGAGACCACAGTTCGTAGTGGCGACAAAGATCGATGCGCTTGACGAGCCGGAGCGTTTGGAGTCGTTAAGGAAAAGCGCTGAGAAGGACAACAAACCGTTCTTCGCGATCTCTTCGGCGACTGGAGAAGGTGTTCGCGAGCTCGTGAATGCGATGGCGGCAAAGTTGGAAGAATTGAGCGCGGAGCGCAACCGCAGTGAAACGGTCGAGCTGGCTTTGTAAAAGATGTGCGCGCAGCAGCGGATAGCATTGTATGGCGGGACGTTTGATCCGGTTCATGTAGGCCATCTGGAAATTGCGCGCAGGGTTTCGCAGTTATTTGAGATTGAGAAAGTACTTTTTATTCCGGCCCAGGTGGCGCCGCACAAGATTGGGCGTCCTGTAACGCCGCCGATACATCGTTACGCGATGCTCGCGCTGGCGACGCAGGACGATCCGCAGTTGTTGATCTCGACCTTCGAGCTCGACGCTCCGGATCGACGTTACACGGTTGATACAGTCGCGCACTTTCAGCGCGCGCTGGGTGATTCGACCGATCTCTTCTTCATCATGGGCGCCGATTCGTGGAGTGAGATCACGACGTGGCGCGAGTGGGAACGGTTGTTGACAATGATTAATTTTATCGTCGTCACCAGACCCGGATACGAGCTCGGAACCGCCCACGCGTCGAACATCTTTTTCACTGATGCGGTGATGAATGATGCTTCGGCGACGAACATCAGGCGCCTCGCACGCGAAGGACGCTTCGACGAGTTAAGCAATCTTTTACCCGGACCGGTGCTTGAATACATAAAGAAATACGAGATTTATCGAGAACTGAATGAAGCAAAACTCAACAGTTAAGGAACAGTCGTTAAACCCGCAACCTAACGTACGGTCCACCGCTCAAGCTGCGTCCGCAGAAGAACTTGACGAGCGTGTGCTGGCTGCGCTCCACGCTGCGAGTGAAAAGAAAGCACTGGAGCCGGTCGTCCTCGACTTGCGCGAAATCGCGAGCTTCACCGACTACTTCGTGATCGTTAGTGGCGCCAACGAGCGGCAGGTGCAGGCGATTTCAGACGAGGTCTACGAGACGTTGAAGAAGTCGGGCCATGCGGCGGCGCGCGTTGAGGGTTACAAAACGGCTGAATGGATTCTTTTGGACTACGGCGATTTTGTAGTGCACGTGTTTGAGCAGAAGGCGAGAAAGTTCTACGACCTCGAACGTCTCTGGCGCGAATCGAAACGTATCGAGGTGCCGGCGGAGTTCAACTCAAACAGTGCTGGTTCTTTGAGAAAGGAATCGTGATCGAACTATTCGCGCGCTCCCCCAAGATGCGCGAGGCGGTCAGTCTCGCGGAGCGCGTGAGTGCAACCGATGCGAATGTTTTGATTACGGGTGAATCGGGAGTGGGAAAGGACCTGCTCGCGGCTTTCATTCATTCAAAATCTCGTCGCTCGCTGCAGCCGTTCGTGAAGATCGATTGCGCGACGTTGCCGGGCGAGTTGCTCGAAGCGGAGCTCTTTGGTTTCGAACGAGGCGCTTTTACCGGAGCTGTCGAGACAAAGGCAGGGCGTTTCGAGGCGGCACAGAAGGGCACGATCGTGCTCGACGAAATCGCCCATCTTTCGACTGATGCGCAGGCGAAGTTGCTACGCGTGATCGAGAGACGTGAGTTTGAGCGATTAGGAGGTCGCCGGACGATCAAGCTGGATGCTCGTTTGATTGTGTTGACGAACGTAGACCTCGAAACGGCCGTTAAGATCGGACGTTTTAGAGAAGATCTTTTTTATCGTTTGAACGTAATCAACATTCGCGTGCCGCCCTTGCGTGAGCGCAAACAGGATCTTTCCAGGTTGATCCAGTATTTCCTGAAGCAGTATGCGGTGAAGCATGCGCGGAAGGTGGATCAGGTCTCGCCGCCCGCTCTGGCGATGCTCAAGGCGTATGAATATCCGGGCAATGCACGCGAACTGGCGAACGTTGTCGAACGAGCGGTGATAGTGGCAACGGGACGCGGCATTGAAGAGCAGGACCTGCCGGTTGGATTGAGCGCCGCGGTTACGGCACAGCAACAGCGTGAGAAGCCGCGCAGCTTGGCGCAAATGGAAGCGGCTTACATCGCAGAGCTGCTGGCAGCGACGGGAGGCAATAAGACTGAGTGCGCGCGCATACTCGGAATCAGCCGCAAGAATCTCTACGAGAAGATCGCGCGCTACGAGATTGAATGAGCCATCCACGGATTACGCAGATTATTGTTGCTGAAATAAATCTGCGTAATCTGTGAATAGTAAGGCGATGCGCTTTCGAATCATCTGGACCGGAAAGACTCGGGATGCGAGGTTGCGCGCGCTAATAGAAGATTACTCCGGGCGACTTGGTCACTTTGCTCGTTGTGAAGTGACTGAATTACGGGAGCTTGGGCGCACCGACAAGTCGGGCATCGATAAGGAGACGAAACGCATCTCAGACGCTCTCCGTCCCGGCTCACTGACTGTCCTGCTGGATCCGGAAGGCACGGAGTGGACGTCCCAGGAGTTGGCCGCTCAGGTGCGGAGCTGGGAAGGAAACGGGATCAAGGAGGTCGCATTTGTTATCGGCGGGCCCAATGGCCTGGCAGACGATTTCAAATCCCGCGCGGATAAGCGTTGGTCGCTGTCGCGCTTGACGCTGACGCACGAGATGGCACGAGTGGTGTTATTTGAGCAGTTATATCGAGCGTACACGATCATTCATGGTTTGCCGTACCAGAAATGATTACGGCAGACGGTCATATCAAGTAGGGCGTGGAGGATTAAGACAAATAATGGATAAGAGGCGAACCAAAGTTTTCCGAGACAAGTTGTTGGACCGTCGCGAAGGCCTCGTCGGTCAGGTGCAGGCGGCGGAGCTTTACAGTCGCGAACGCGATGCGGAAGCGACACAGGATCCGGCGGACAT
>DATENQ010000183.1:0-17661 GCA_035275005.1 Pyrinomonadaceae bacterium
GCACTGGGCCGTCATCGCGTTGCTCGACCTCGGTCCGGAGCCGCGCGAGTTTGGCTGTGACGGAGCGCCGTGGCCGCTAGGAGTAAACGAGGTAACGCGCCGCGAAGCGTTTACGCGCGCCGGGTTGTTTGACAATCGTCTTGGAAGAAAAGCAGGCACGCTGCGCAACCAGGCAAATCGTGAGTGGCATCTACGTGCCCGCGATGCCGGGATTCGCGGTTTTTACATCCCCGAGATGGTCGTGCATCATAAGATTCCGGCAGATCGGTTAACAAAGAGTTACTTCCGTCGCTGGCTTTACTGGCACGGAATCAGTCGCGCGATTCTTTACGAGAAGCTGGGCGTGGATATGGAGGCGCCGGATCGTTCCGAGATGGACTTCTCGAAAGTGCCGCACATCGCAGGTGTGCCGCGATATTTGTATCGCAGTTTCCAGCGCACGCTTTCAGGCATGATTCGCGAATCGATCCGCAGAGAAGCGGTGGCTTCTTTCGAGCATGAATTGCGACTTTGGTTTTACGCCGGCATTTTCAAGCAACGCTGGAAGAACCGTAACATCGGCCCCCACGCTGGATTGGCAACGAATGGAACGAAGTTAACTGAGTAAACAATGAGAGCAATCATACTGGCGGCGGGCAAAGGGAAAAGGCTGGAGAAAGTTAGCGGTGATTTACCGAAGTGTCTTCTGGACATCGGCGGACTGTCGCTCATTGAAAGACAGATTGAAACGCTGCGAGCAGCCGGCGTTGACGACATCACAGCAGTGGTCGGATTCGGAGCGGAACACGTGCGTGAACGTTGCGGTTCCTCCATTTCATATATCGAGAACGAGATTCACGACCAGACCAACAGCTTGTACTCGCTCTGGCTGGCGCGGAATGTGTTAACCGATGGCTTCGTTGTTTTGAACGCGGACGTGCTGTTCCATAGTCAAATGTTAGTGGATCTGCTCTCTGTAGAATATGAGGATGCGTTGCTGGTTTCTTACGAACCACTTCCGGTTCTTGGCGATGAGGAAATGAAAGTCAAGGTACGCAAGGGCTGCGTAGTAGATCTTTCAAAGCAGATGAATCCCGCCGAAGCCGACGGCGAAAACGTCGGCATCGTTAAATTCGGGCAGTCGGGCGCGGCGTTTTTAATCGAACAGATGGACGCGCTCGTGGCGGCAGGAAATCTCAGGGAATGGGCGCCACGCGCGTTCCGCGAATTCGCGGCACAGCGTCCACTGACCGCAATCAGCACCCGCGGTTATCCCTGGATAGAGATCGATTTCCCCGAAGACTACCGTCGCGCCGTCGACGAAGTTCTTCCCGAATTGATTGAAAGAGAACGCCTCGGTGCACCGGTCCTGCAGTGAGACACAATAGGAGAATTGCCCACAAAAAAGCACAAAAGGCACGGAATAATTGCCAAACCACTTGTGCCTTTTTGTGGCTAGTAATCTGAAATGGAGTTGAACCGCTTAACTCGGTTCGTGCAGGACTGGGATACCCGGTGGCAGAGATGGCGGGAACCGGATGTGCGGCGCGTGCTGGTGTACGTGCGCGCGCCGATGAACTTCGTGGTGATGGCGCCCGTTTACAGGCGCATGTCCACCGACCCGCGCGTGAAGTTTTATTTCACGACCAGTCCAGGCGCTTCTCGCGAAGCCGACGTTTACAGTGAAGCCGAAGACGGGCTCAGCGTAATCAGCGCGCGCGAAGCGAAGCTCATGAAGTTTGACGCGTGTTTGGCCGCGGACTTCATTTGGCTATCGTTGCCGCGCGGCACGCGGCGCGTGCAAATGTTTCACGGCGTCGCCGGCAAATACACCAACGTGTACGACACGCCGGAACAGTCGGCACGCATTTGGGATAGGCTGTTCTTTATCAATCAGAGACGACTGGGCAACTTCGTCCGCTCAGGCGCGCTCGACGCGAACAGCACCGCCGCTCGCCTCGTGGGTATGCCAAAAGTCGACTGCCTGGTGGACGGCTCGCTTTCGCGAAACGCCGTGCTCGAAAAGCTGGGCATCGATCCGGATCGGAAAGTAGTGCTCTATGCGCCGACGTGGTCAGCCCATTCTTCCCTCGTGACAATGGGCGCGGAGCTCGTCGAAGGTCTGGTCGCTGCCGGTTATGCCGTGATTGTAAAGCTGCACGATCGCTCGCACGATCCGCAACACGCTAATTCAGGTGGAGTCAACTGGGTTTCGCGATTCGACAAACTACTGCGAGCCAGTGGCGGTCATTTGGCAACGAGTAGCGACTCGTGCCCGTACCTGGCAGCCGCGGATGTAATGATCACGGATCACAGCTCAGTCGGCTTTGAATATTTATTACTGGATCGCCCGTTAGTGCGCATCGAAGTGCCGAAATTGCTAGCGGAAGCCAACGTCAACCCGGAATACGTCGAGTTGCTCGCCGAGGCTTCGTTGAGTGTAAGCACTGCCGGCGAGGCTGTGGCGGCTGTCGAACATGGCATAAATGAGCCTGCGCAAAAGTCACAGGCGCGAAAAGAAATCGCGACAGACTTATTTCACAGTGCGGGCAGTGCAACAATGCTGGCGGTTAAAGAGCTTTACGAATTACTGGACCTTGAGGCGCCCGGATTACGCGTTAAGTTATAGAACGACACGGCGCTGTTCCAGTTGAGTGTAGCTTCAAGACGGTGTGTCTGAATACCAGACGCTCAAGCTGGCATAAACTTGCCTCCGGCTGCTGTGAAAGCTAGATTTTGGCTGCAAACATCAAGTGCGGAGGCTATCTGTAACTGGCACACTTCTCGCCTCTCTCCCGCGAGAGCCAACAGTAACTGCCTAAGGACCATTACAGGGTTTAATTCGTTCCGAGGTGATAAATATCATGGTCAAGTCCTCCGCCCAGAAGTGTTTTCTACTTCTTCTGTTCTTATTATTTCTTACCGCTCCGGCGTCTGCCCAGGTTGTTGAAGACCGTCTTTGCGACACAGCCTTTGAAGATTGCCGCCAACCGATTTGGGATCTCATCGACAATGAAACAGTCGGCATCGACGTCGCTTTCTGGTTCATGGACGACACGTCGTACGTCCCCAAGCTGATCAATAAGTTCAATTCCGGCGTACCCGTGCGCGTGCTGGTCGATCCACGCGCCAGCCTGACGCACCCGGTAAACCAGCAGGTGCTGGACCAGCTTGCCGCCGCGGGCATTCCGATGCGCAAAAACGTTGTTACCGGCGGTGTGCTCCACTGGAAGATGATGCTGTTCGTCGGTCAGAACAAAGTCCAGTTCAGCGCCGCCAACTATGGGCCACAGAACTTTGTTCCTACCAATCCTAACGTCGACTACATCGACGAGTTGATCTACATCACGAACCTTTCATCGGTCGTTAATAGTTTCAAGACCAAGTACGACGATAAATGGATCGATACGAACCGCTTTGCTAATTACGCCAACATCAACGGGCCGCTGACGCGCAAATATCCGATTTTTACGAAGGATCCGGAGATTAATTATCCGCCCGAAGAGAGTTTCGCGAATCGTTCGACCGCAAACTACAACCAGGAAACACAGCAGATCGACGCCATCATCTTCCGTAATACGGACGATCGTCATACTGATGCTTTTATTGCCGCTTTAAACCGGGGAGTGCCCGTCAGGATCTTGCAGGAGCCGGAAACATATCGAACAACTACCTATTTCCGGCATTCCTACAACATCGATCGTATGTACATGGCGGGCGCGCAGGTGAAGAGCCGCAAGCATGCCGGGTTAACTCACGAGAAGCTTGTCTTGCTTCATAGTAAAGGCATGGCGATCTTCGGATCGTCGAATATGAGTGTGCCTTCTTCCGATTCACAGGACGAGCACAACTACTTCACTCAGCGGCCCAATATATACCAGGCACTCGTCACACAGTTCGATCGCAAATGGAACTCGACGTCCGAGTATCAGCCGTTTGTGCCGCTGCCGCCGGACGAGCCGGTGAGCCCGTCTCCGTCCAACGGAAGCTTTACAAGTTCGCCGAATGTGACGCTGCAATGGGAAGGTGGTTTCTTCGCGTGGAAGTACGACGTGTATTTCGGCACCACGTCGAATCCGCCCTTGTTGGTTTCGAATCTGAACACCGGTTTTCCCGGCCCTGGCACTCCGGAAACGTACACGTTGCCGCCACTCCAGCCAGGTACAACTTACTTCTGGAAGATCGTCGGCAAGACGATGGCGAATATGACCACAAGCAGTCCAGTCTGGAGCTTTACAGTTCCCGGCTCAGGAACGCCGCCATCCGCGCCAACGGGATTAACCGCTCAAGCTGTTAGCACTTCTGCAATCAACCTGACCTGGAGCAACGTCGCAGACGAACTAGGTTACAGGATCGAGCGCAGCCTGAACGGGTCGTCGGGATGGCAGGACATTGGTTCTACACAACCTGACATAACCAGTTTTCAGGATCAGGGCCTTGCCGCAGGCACGACCTATTTTTATCGCGTGCTCGCCTTTAACGGTGGCGGGCCTTCGCCATACAGCAATACCGCGAACGCTACGACTCAGTCGGGCTCGGCGCCACCGCCGCCTGGAGTCTTGCTGGCGGATAATTTCAACGACAACTCTTTGGACGGCTCGAAGTGGACAATAAGCCAGATCACCGGCTCGACTGATCCGAACATTCCGGTCACGGAGACGAGCCAGCAGTTGCGAGTCGGGCCACTAGTACAAAACACTTCGGGCTTCCACTTCAACGGTGTCACCAGTAACCTGGGGTACGACTTCACTAACGCTTACGCTTATTTACAAGTCGTTACGCCGCCGCCCGGCACTTCCATTTCGGAGTTGCGCTTGTCGGTTGCCGGCGCCAACTCACCGGCCGCAAACGTTTACCGCTTCATCATCGCGGGGCCGAATCTGAAGCTGCAGAAAGTGATTGGCGGCTCGGCGGTCAACGTGATCGCGCCGTTTACTTACAACGCTACGAATATGAAGTTCCTGCGCATCCGTCACGATGCTGGTTCCGGCAATGTGGTGTTTGAAACCGCGCCGGCCAGTGCGGGCGATGCGAACCTGCCGGGCGCGTGGACGATCAAGTATCAGGAAGCATGGACCAACTGGAATGGCAGTAGCGGTGTGCTGCTGACGAACGTGAAGTTTGAAGTGCGCATCGGTACGGCCTCGGCAGATCCGGTCGCCGCCGGAACTCTCGCGGTGGATAATTTCAATGCCATCAGGCCGGCTCCGGTGCCAGGTCCGACTTCGGTGTCACCAAATTCCGGTTCCAGCAACGGTGGCACGAACGTGAGTATTTCCGGTTCGAACTTTTCGTCCGGATCCACCGTGACGTTTGGTGGAGTTAACGCCACTAATGTAAACGTGGTTAACGGCAATCTGATAACCGCAACCACTCCGGCTCATGCGAGTGGAACGGTGGACGTAGTCGTGACGAGTGTCGATCTACAAAGCGGCACGCTCACAAATGGCTACTCGTACCAGTTCGCCGACGATCCCGGCAACGAACCGCCGCAAGTAAGCGCCTCGGGTTCGCCGTCTGCTGGTCCAGCGCCTTTAACTGTGAACTTTATGTCCAGCGCGTCTGATTCTGATGGCGTGATCGTGTCGTATCACTGGGCGTTCGGCGATGGCGGTACATCGTCTGCCCAGTCGCCGTCACACACGTATCAGCAGGCGGGCACGTATATCGCTCAAGTTACAGTTACCGACGACGGCGGCGCGACTGCCAATGCCCTGGTAACTATCAACGCAAATTCCGGCGGCGGTGAAACAATACTGCTATCGGATGATTTCAACGACAATTCCCTGGACAGCTCGAAATGGACTGTAAGCCAGATCACCGGCTCGACTGATCCGGGCATTCCGGTCGCCGAGGCAAGCCAGCAGTTGCGGGTTGGACCACTGCTACAAGGTGCTTCAGGTTTCCACTTCAACGGCATCGTCAGCAACCTGAACTTCGACTTCAGTGGCGCGTACGCTTACTTGCAAGTCGGGACACCGCCCCCAGGTGGCTCCACTGCTGAGTTGCGCTTCTCGCTCGCGGGCTCCAACGCGCCGTCAGCGAACGTGTATCGTTTCATAATCCTCGGATCGAATGTGAAACTACAGCGGGTGCTCAGCGGTACTGCGATCAACCTGATCGCGCCGTTTGCCTACAACGCGACGAGCATGAAGTTCCTGCGTATTCGTCATGATGCTGTTTCCGGAAACGTCGTATTCGAGACTGCTCCGGCCGGCGCGGGCGATCCGAATCTGCCTGGCAGTTGGTCGATCAAGTATCAGGAGCCGTGGAGCAATGGCATAACTTTGAACTCGGTGAAGTTCGAGGTGCGAATAGGCACAGCGACTGCCGATCCTGTATCATCCGGAATCCTGGCCGTGGACAACTTCCGACTAGCGCGGCCGTAATCACCAAAATGTATCCACAGATTGCACAGATTAAATCTGTGTAATCTGTGGCTTGTATTAAGAAACAAAGTGAAAAAACTGATTTCTCTGGATCGAGCCCAGGCTCGCAGAGGGGTGTTATCCTTTCTCCCGAAGCTTGCCGTCGCACTTCTTATCGTCCTGAACACGGGGTCATTCGCAAACGCGCAAACACCTGATTCGGCGGACATCGTCCTGTACGCGTCGGAAACGACCGCAAAGGCCGGCAACTGGGTGACTGAGGCCGATGCCACTGCCGCAGGCGGCACTCGCATTCGCTATCCCGACGCCGGCGGGCCAAAGCTCACCGAAGCTTTCGCTAATCCGACTCATTACTTCGAGCTCACCTTCGCTGCGCAGGCCGGCATTTCCTATCGTCTCTGGATGCGTGGCAAGGCTGACGCTAACTCCACCAACAACGACTCGGCGTGGGTGCAGTTTTCGAATAGCGTCGATAGCAGCAACGGCACCACGCCGGTGTTTCGTATCGGCACTACTTCCGCAACGATGTTCAATCTCGAAGATTGCACCGGCTGCGGGTTGAGTGCATGGGGTTGGAACGATAACCTGTTTGGCGGCCTCGGTCCGCTGATCCGGTTTGCAACGAGCGGCACGCAAACCATTCGCGTGCAACTACGTGAAGATGGTTTGGCGATCGATCAGATCGTGCTCTCGCCGGTGAAGTATTTGAACAACGCGCCCGGTGCCCCCAAGAACGATACGACCATCCTCCCGAAGACCACCGGTGGATCGCAGATCACACTCGTTCGCCAGCCTTATCTACAGCAAGTCAGAGGCAGCACTGCCTGGGTTGTTTGGGCTACGCGCGAACCGGGTCCAGCCGAAGTCCATTACTGGGCCAACAACGATCCGCCGCAAGTCGTTGCCGCAACCACCCGCGTATTCAAAGCAGCAACCACAGGAATGGCTTTTGATTACTGGCAACACGAGGCGCAGCTGGGTAATCTATTATCGGGCACTGTTTACAACTACGACATTTTTGTTAACGGCGTAGATGCGACACCCGGCGTGGTCGATCAACTCAAGTCGGAGCCTTCTTTCAAGACGCAAACAATCAACTTCATCGCCTTTGGCGACACTGGCCAGCTCCTGCCGGGGCAGTTTCAGATCGCCAATCTCATCGCAAACCAATCTTTCGATCTCGCCTTGCACGCCGGTGACATCGCTTACGAAGACGGAACGTACCAGCAGTTTCACGACACCTTTTTCGACGTCTATAAAAGTTGGATGAGATCTCGCCCGATTTATCCGAGCATCGGCAATCACGACGACCGTACGTCCTCGGCACTTCCGTATCGAGAGCTCTTCGTGCTACCCGAAAACGGCGCGAGCGCGACTTTTCCCGATCACAAGGAGCGCTACTACAGTTTTAATTACGGCCCGATTCACTTTGTGGCGCTCGATTCGGAGCTCGCGTTTCTCGATCCCACCCGCAGGCAGGCGCAAGTAAACTGGCTGTCGAACGACCTTGCAAACGTCACGCAGCCCTGGCGTATCGTGTTTTTTCATCGACCGCCCTATAGCTCGGGCTTTCACGGTTCCGACGCGCAACTACAACAGGCGTTTGGACCAATCTTCGAGCAACGTGGAGTGCAGCTCGTCATCAACGGTCACGATCACGATTACGAACGTCTCGTTCCGTGGAAACAAACAGGACCGCAAGCTGTCACCTACGTTGTGACAGGCGGTGGCGGTGGAGAGTTGCGGCCGGTGGGTCAATCGGCGTTTACAGCCGTGTCTCAGTCTGTTACTCATTTCGTACGCTTTGCGGTATCCGATTGCCAGTTAACGTTTGAGGCGGTGAATAGCAGTGGAGCTGTGTTTGACTCGTACGTGCTGGATCGCTGCGCTCAGGCAAGCGACGCGGCGCCTCCCGTAGTGAGCATCACGCAGCCGACGGCGGGCACTAATGTTTCCGGCGCCACCCTCGTTCGCACTCAGGCGACTGACGATGTGCGCGTGGAGAAAGTCGATCTGTGGGTTGATGGCGCGTTGTCGGCGATCGATATCCAGTCGCCGTATGAGTTCTCGTGGGATACAACCAAGGTCCCCGATGGCTCGCACACGATCGAAGCGCGCGCTTACGACATCGCCGGGAACCGCGTCTCGTCCGGAGTGCGGACGGTGAATGTTAAGAACACGGTGACAGTCGTTCCGGAGATTGTCTTGTACGCGTCAGAGACGACGGCGAGAGTTGGTAACTGGCTGGTTGAAGCCGATGGCACTGCGGCGGGTGGCTTTCGTATTCGTTATCCCGATGCCGGTGGTCCAAAGCTCACTGAAGCCTTCGCTAATCCGGCTCACTACTTTGAGACCACTTTCAATGCGCAAGCGGGCATCGCTTATCGACTCTGGATGCGAGGCAAGGCCGACGCTAACTCTACGAACAACGATTCCGCGTGGGTGCAGTTTTCAGGCAGCGTCGATAGCGGCGGCACACCTGTGTTTCGTATCGGCACTACTTCGGCGACGATGTTCAACCTCGAGGATTGTACCGGTTGCGGTTTGAGTGCCTGGGGTTGGAACGACAACCTGTTCGGCGGCCTCGGACCCTTGATCTACTTCGCCAACAGCGGCCCGCAAACCATCCGCGTGCAACTGCGTGAGGACGGGCTCGCAATCGATCAGATCGTGCTTTCGCCGCAGAAGTATCTCAACAGCTCACCCGGCGCCGGCAAGAACGACACTACGATCCTCACCAAGAGCCAATGATCGATTAGCTAACTCTGCGTACCTCTGCGCTCTCTGCGTTAAATGCTTATTCAACGCAAAGAGCGCCGAGGTACGCAGAGAACGCAGAGAGAACCCTTTGTGCTTTTTTGTGGCTTATGATATCCAACCAGTAATGACGATCTCTCCGCAGGTAGTCGTTATCAAACCGTCCAAAGGCTGGGTGTCGCTGAATCTTCGCACGCTCTGGGAATACCGTGAACTGCTCTACTTCCTCACGTGGCGCGATATCAAAGTTCGTTACAAGCAAACAGCGCTCGGCGCAGCGTGGGCGATCCTGCAACCCATGGCCACGATGTTGATCTTCAGTCTGTTCTTTGGCCGGTTGGTTAAGGTGCCTTCGGACGGCATCCCGTATCCGATCTTCGCCTTCGCCGCGCTCGTGCCCTGGACGTTCTTCGCGAACGGCTTGAACCAATCGTCAAACAGTCTGATTGCCAGCGCAAATCTGCTGAAGAAAGTTTATTTTCCGCGGCTGGCGATTCCCATCGCAACCGTGCTCGCCGGTGTCGTCGATTTCGTTTTGGCGTTTGTGGTGTTGTTGCTGCTGATCGCGTACTACCGCATCACGCCGACGATCAATATCGTGTGGACGCCGCTGTTTTTGGCGCTCGCATTCGTTACTTCGCTTGGCGTCGGGCTTTGGATGTCGGCGTTGAATGTGAAATACAGAGACGTTCGTTATGTCGTACCGTTTCTGATCCAGATCTGGTTGTTTGCAACGCCGGTCGCTTACCCGAGTAGTCTTCTGTCTGAACCGTGGCGGACGATTTACGGTTTGAACCCAATGGTTGGCGTGGTCGAAGGATTTCGCTGGGCGCTGCTCGGCACCAATACGGCGCCCGGTTTGATGGTGATTGCTTCGTCAATCGCAGCTCTCCTGATACTGATCACGGGAGCGTTTTATTTCCGGTACATGGAAAAGACTTTTGCGGACGTGGTTTGAGGATGACTGATGAGTGACGTGGTAATTCGCGTCGAGGGCCTGAGCAAGAGGTTCTCGATCAATGCGAGACAGGAGAGCTACCAGACGCTGCGCGACTCGATTACCACCGCGGCGCTGGCGCCTTTCCGTGCGGTGAAGTCACTCGCTGCCGAAAACGGAGACCAGCAGGGTGGCGAAGAAAGTATCTGGGCGCTGAAAGATGTTTCGTTTGAAGTGAAGAACGGCGAAGTCGTCGGACTGATCGGACGCAACGGCGCCGGCAAGAGCACGTTACTGAAAATACTGGCGCGCGTCACCGAACCGACTGAAGGCTACGCAAGAATTGTCGGAAAGATCGGCAGCTTGCTGGAAGTCGGCGTCGGATTTCATCTCGAGTTGAGTGGCCGGGAAAATATCTTTCTCAACGGGGCGATCCTCGGTATGAAGCGGGCTGACATTAAGCAGCGCTTTGACGCGATCGTGTCGTTTGCCGAGATCGAAAAGTTTATCGATACACCGGTAAAGCATTATTCGAGCGGTATGTACCTACGGCTCGCGTTTGCGGTTGCGGCGCATCTCGAGCCTGAGATATTGCTCGTCGACGAAGTGCTGGCAGTCGGTGATGCGGCGTTTCAGAAAAAGTGTATCGGCAAGATGGAAGAGGTGGCTGGCGAGGGCCGGACGGTTTTGTTTGTGAGTCACAACATGGCGGCGGTCCAATCGCTGTGTACGCGCGGCATCTTTCTTCACAACGGGACAGTCTTTACCGACTCAACTGCGAGTGCTTCCATCAGCGCGTATTTGAGAATGCTTGAGCAGTCAGTCACGCAGGATCTTCTCGAGCGCAGTGATCGGCGCGGGCGAGGACAGATCAGGTTAGCGCGCCTGGAAATCTCTACTGGCGCAAACGATCACGCTCTCACACTGGCCACCGGACGACCAGCAGCGTTTGTCTTCCACCTTACCGGCACGGCGCCGAAAACCTCGTGCATCTTCACGATCTACGACGACTTCGGACAGCCCCTCGCCACATTCAACAGCGCCGTGCGCAGCCCCGACGATTCGCGCGATGCGTCACTCGGAAACTCGCTCGTATGCAACATCGACGAATTGCCGTTGGTGCCGGGTCGTTATCGAATCAACGTTGCGATCTCAGCCGATGGCGAGTTGCAGGACCACCTGGAAGGCGCGGCATTTTTCGAAGTCGAGCAGGGCGCGATTCGAGGCCGTCCGGTCATCCGCGGCAAAGGCTACGGGCGCATCTGCCTGCAACACCACTGGACCAGTCCTTCTTAAGCCGCAAAAAAGTACAAAAGGCACAAAATGAAGTTTGAATTCGACAAGCGGGGGCAAGCCCCTCTTCCTGACTTGTTCTCTTTCACATTGTTCATGACTTCTTCATTTGTGCCTTTTTGTGGCTAAGCATTTTTCTTGATCAGGTAAATACTGACCTCGCCGTCTTTCCGGCCTCTCATGAGTGGATAAAGAGCGCGCAGATAAAAAGATTTGTTTTTCAACTTGCCGAGCCAGGTGTCGCCGAGACGCTGGCGTAGCAGACTGTCCTTGGTGTTACTTACCTGGACCAGCTCGGCGCCGAGCTCGCGGCAGATCTGGCGGATTTGCCAACTGAAGATTGGCGTCAGGTGGCCGTAAGAGTGATAGTCAGTTTCATCGAACCAGAGAAAATAGCCGTCACGCAGAAACCGGATGCGTGAGAGCCACGATTCGGTGTTCGGAGACGTGATTAACAAAAAACCATCGCTGCTGAGCACTTGCAGAGCGTTGCTGATGAAATGGCGGGGATCGTGCAGGTGCTCGAGTATTTCCATCGCCACGATCAGATCAAATTTTTCATTCCACTTATCGGAAAAAGTGTGGTTGAGATTGATGTTCTGGCAGGGGATGTCGAGGCGGAAACGGCCCGCGTCCTGTTCCGCGGCATTAACGTTCAGACCCGCATCCAGCATTCGCTGGCTGAAGGCGCCTTCGCCTGCGCCCAGATCGAGCACTTTTGCGGTCTTCGGGAGACCCAGCCCCTCGATCAGCGCCATGCACTGCTCGTGGAGCGATGGGATCGCATGGATCTTGAGCCCGCGATATTCCGAGTTGTTGTTGTTGGTCATTCGTAGACTTCATTGTACAGAACGCATCAAATGAGATCTATAAGCCACAGATTTTCACGGATTCATACACGGATGATTTTACTCAATCCGTGAATGAAATCCGTGTAGATCAGTGGCTAATTAATTTCGAATGTCGTTACTACGAAGTTGTGGTCTGAAGGCCGCACGCCCCAGTCGTTGGAGTTGCCCACCGAGATGGAGACGTTTTTATTGTTCAGATCGCGCTGGTCTGGGACGCGCACTTCGATCAGCCTCAAGCTCCCGGCCGACTTCGAGTAATTGATGTAGTCGATCCGCGATTTGCGCGTGCGCCCTTCGGGGTTGTCCGCATAAGCGACCGCGCTACCCGCCCCCATCGCTTTCTCCCACGAGTCGATATACAACGCCGTCATCGTCGTGTGCTCAGCCCAGTTTGGCGAAAGATTGTAGTCGCCGGCGATGATGCGTTGCTCGGAGAAACCCGCCATCCACGCGTTCATTTCCGCCAGTTGCGTCTCACGCCATGCGGCTGAGTCAGGCGAAAGGTGCGTCGAGAAAAAGTTTACTGTCCGGCCGCCGATAGTCACTGTAGCCTGCGTCACCGAGCGGTTAAAACTCAGGTACTTCAAGCCCGTGCTCGCGAGCGGATAACGCGAGAGTATCTGCTGACCGACTGTATCTCCCGGCTTAATCGCCACCCAGTGGGAATACCAGGTTACGCCGGTCTTCTGCTGTAGCAGATTGATGTAAGTTTGTATGTTTTCAGGCGGCACCTCGTTCAACGAGATCAGATCCGGCTGCATATTGGCCATCCAGCTTGCCTGCCGGTTCAAGTCGACGATGTTGTCTGTGCCGCGCCCGTAAGCCACGTTCCATTGCATCACCCTGAAACGCGCCGATGACGTTGGAGGCGGTGTTGGTGTGGGGGTCGGAGTTGGTGTGGGTGTTGGTGTGGGCGTTGGCGTCGGGGTGGGTGCCGGCGTAGGTGTTGGTGCAGGCGCTGTATCATCCGGTAGTCCGCCACCCACAAAGCCGATACCAACCCGCACGCGATTGCTCTGCAATCCGCGCAAACTGACGCGCAATAAAACGTCGCCGACACTCGACAGGCTGTCGTTGAGACGCAGCACGAGCATCGTAATCCCAGACGCTCCCGGCAGCGCGACTGCGTTTTCGACCGCCAGCGGATAAAAGCGTCCTGAACCATCCTGCGCGTCAGAGGCGAACACGCTGCTGACACTCTCGCCCGACTTCAGTTGCGCATTCGAGGCAAAGACGACAATGCGAGTGCGTGAGTCAGAGCCAAACTGGATTGATGACGTTGAAGAAAAGGGCTCTCTCCGATTGGTAATGGATTCCAGAGCGACGCCGCGGTTTGTGTTCGGCTGGACCAACAACGCGGGCGCTTGCGTTTGAGCTGTCACGGCGCAGTGGGCCATGACAACCAGTACACATGCCTGAAGCAATATGAAAGCGGGACGTAATCGCCTTGCTAATAAATTCGTAATGAGTGCCATATCTTTTTCACTACAGAACTCCCGGACGTGTTTATCCGGGCACAGCGGGGGATTACAGCGCAGTAATGTAAGGGGGGAATTGTTTGGTGGCTGCGGATGATTCCGCAGCCACCTATCGAGATGAAGGCTTATTTCAGCAATCGCCTGTCGCTCTTCGAATCCAGGTAGCTAGTTACCTGAGCTCGAATGTCGAGACGATGAAATTGTGGTCCGATGGTCGAACTCCATAGTCGTTGGTGTTGCCCACGGAGACCACTACGTTACGGTTGTTCAAATCACGCTGATCCGGCATACGGACTTCAACCAGCCGCAAGCCGCTCGCGGATTTCGAGAAATTGATGTAGTCGACGCGTCCCTTGCGCGTGCGTCCTTCGGTATTGTCGTCCGAGTAAGAGACCGCCGTACCCGCGTTAAAGGCCTGCTGCCACGAGTCGTAATTCAACGAGGTCATCGGCCCGTACTCCCCCCAGTTAGGCGAGAGGTTGAAGTCGCCAGCTAAGATTCGTTGTTCGGAAAATCCACTCATCCAACTGTTCAGTTCCGACAACTGCGCGTAGCGCCAGTCCGCTGACTCGAATGAAAGGTGTGTCGAGAAGAAGTTGATTGTACGGCCACCGATATTCACCGTCACCTGCGCCACCGAGCGGCCAAAGCTCAGATACCGGAGATTCGTGCTCTGGAACGGATAGCGCGAAAGTATCTGCTGGCCCACGTTATTGCCGGGCGTAATTGCCACCCATTGGGAATACCAGGTTACGCCGGTCCGCTGCTGTAGCAGACTGACGTACGTTGGTGCATTTTCAGGTGGCACTTCGTTCAGCGAGATCAGATCCGGCTGCATGTTGGCCATCCAACTCACCTGCCGGTTCAAGTCGATGAGGTTGTCCGTGCCGCGCCCGTAGGCTGTGTTCCATTGCATCACTTTGAAGCGAGCCGTGGCTAAAGGTGGGTTGGAGACGGTTATCGTTCTGGCTGCGCTTGCAGTCGCACCGGCGTTATCTGTCACTGTTAACCGGGCAGTGAAGGTTCCCGCCTGATAGACGTGACTCGGGAAAACTGACGTTGCACTTGTGCCATCTCCGAAGGTCCAGCTGTAGGCCACGATGGAGCCGTCAGGATCGGAAGCGCTTGATGAAAACGCCACGTTGAGTGGAGCAAACCCCGAAGTCGGAGTAGCGCCAATGCTAACCGTTGGCGGCTGATTCGGAACCGGCGTCGGCGCCGGTATTGGTGTCGGCGACGGTGACGGTGGCGTACTTCCACCGTCGCGAGGAAGAATCACTGAATCGTTCTTGAATGCACCCGGTGCACTGTTGAGATAGGTTTGCGGTGAAAGGACAATCTGGTCGAGATTGATCCCGTCTTCTCTCAACTGCACGCGGATTGTTTGCGTTCCTGAAGCACCGAAGAAAACCAGCGGCCCCATGCCGTTGATGCCCGTGTCGTTCCAGCCCCAATTACTCAAACCGCAGCCGGTACACTCTTCCATGTTGTACATGATTGCGGCTGTGGTGCCGATGCGATAATCGGCTCCTCCGCTTTGGTTGAGGCTGGATGAAAACTGGACCCAAACCGAATCGTTATTGGTGGAATTCCCGATCGCCTTGCCTCTCATCCAGAGACGGTAGGGAATACCGGCCTGGGCATTGAAAGACATTTCAAAGTAGCTTGTTGGATTCGCGAGGGGGGTAGTGAGTTTTGGTCCACCGAAGTCGGGATACTGCACTGCGACCTGGCCGGCAGCGGAGCTGTCACCCATTCGTATCCAGCTACCACGGACGATCGGCGCGTCGCCGGTCCAGAGCACCACGTTACCGGAGTTCACAGTGCCGGAGTTCTTTTGCAGTATGACTGAATCGCCTTTAGTCCAACCCGGACTGAGGGCGAGAAACGTCGCCGGCGAGAGCACGACCTGATCCATTGCGAGCCCATCTTCACGCAACTGAATGCGAATTGTTTGTGGGCCAGTGGTCGCGAAATACACCACCGGTCCGAGCCCGTCAAAGAGGTCGTCGTTCCAGCCCCATGCGTTTAATCCACATCCAGTACACTCTTCCAGGTTGTACATGAACGCGGACGTCGTGCCGATGCGGTTTACAGCATTGCCAAACACATCCACACTGCCGGAAAACTGGACATACGCCGAGTCGTTATTTGTTGAATTGTTTTGGGCGTTGCCCCGTATCCAGAAGCGATAGGGCATTCCGGCCTGAGCGTTGAAGTTTAGCTCGAAATAATTGGTGGGATTGGCGGATGGCGTGGTTATTTTTGGAAGACCTGCGTCGGGGTATCGGATACGCCGACCTCCGGCCGCCGTACCGTCCGATTCGATTAGCCAATTCCCTGCGCGACTGGTTGTTTCCGCAGCGTAAAGTACAATGTCGCTGGAACTCTGGGCTGAAACGGCAGCTGCTGAGGATGCTGCCAGTATGATTAGAAAAGCGAAAAATTTCAAAAATCTTGACGCCGCGTGAGAGTAATGTTCCATCTACAGTTTCGACCTCTTAAGTAAAAAATTGCGTAGTAATCCTTGCAGATAGTTTTCCCGCTTCGGGGACGCACACTTGCGCCGGAAGAAAGAAAACACGAACACACGGGTTGAAGCGCGGACTTGGCTAACCAGAAAGAAGCCTACCGAACTTAGCCAGGGCTGCTATCTCGTGTGTGTTACAACCTAATTTTGGTTCTGCTAATTAGAACGATGGAATCTGTTCTAATCATTTTGTGGGACTACAGGTGCTACCCTCCATAACACCTGTCTTGACGGTTATTATGGCCACTAAACTACTCGGCCCCGCAAGACGTGAAAAAGATAACACTCATTTTCCAAACATGTCAAAGTTCTTGCGGATTTGTAACTGTTCTGCAACGTGTTTGTCGTTTATTGTTCGAAAATGTTACTGGTAGCTTGGACCAGAAGGCCGCGGATTGGCAGGAAATCGCCCTTTTTTGACCTTCTATAAAGGATCTTTGCAACAAAATATTGTCGGGCGCCGGCGAATAAAATTACTGTGTGCCTTTCGTGCGCCATTGTGGCAAATTCAGAAGTGCAAGCCTTGATGCTCATCAATTTTGAAGCCGTAATTGATATCGAGTGAAGATTCTTATCACTAACATCGTCACCCTGAATGCGGGAGACGCTGCGATTCTTTACGCCATGATTGATGTGCTACGTGCCGCGTTCGGCCATGATACCGAATTCATCGTTTACGATAAGCACGGAGACGTACCAAACCGCTATTATCCGGACCTCGAATTTCGCAAGCTGCTGTACCTGACACGTGAGTCGATTGCAAAACGTGGGCTATCTCGTCGCCTGGACCAACTCCGTTTCAGGACCGGGCTCTGGTCCATCAAGCAACGCATTCCGCTTCTTCCAAACGTTTTCTTAAACAGCGTAGAACGACGCGACTTGCTCGAATACAAGACTGCAGACCTCATAGTGAGTAGCGGCGGCACCTACCTGGTTGAGAATTATTCAATGGCGGCACGCGTTTTTGATTATCAACTCTCGCTTTACCTGGACCGGCCGCTCGTTTTCTTTACCCAGTCGTTAGGACCATTTTCAAATCCGGAAAATCGCGCCGCGTTACGGCCCATTTTTGACGAGTCCATCGCCATACTCCTGCGCGACGAACAATCGCGTCGCAATCTTGACGAGCTCGGCGTGAAAAATAAAAACGTACATGTGGTGGCGGATGCCGCTTTTGCGCTGAGCGATGTCGAGGCGCTTGAGCTGGCGAAGTCGCGCGTTGTGGAATCCGGCAAGCGACTGAGAGTTGCGATCTCAGTCAGGGAGTGGAAACACTTCAAGACCGTCGAGCCGGCAGAGGGAATGAACCGTTATTACGAAGCGCTGCGCGCTTTGAGCGATCACATGGTCGAGAAGTGCGGCGCGGAGATTACTTTTCTTTCTACGTGCCAGGGCATGACGGAATACTGGACGGATGATTCCCGCGAAGCGCACAAGATCGTGGAAG
>DATENQ010000184.1:0-8730 GCA_035275005.1 Pyrinomonadaceae bacterium
CACCTGCGTGTAAAGGTCCAGCGCGTGCCGGCCCATCTCGCGGCCGTAGCCCGACTGTTTATAACCACCAAAGGGAGACGCTGCATTGAACATGTTGAAAGTATTGATCCAAACAACACCCGCCTTGATCTCTTTCGCGAAACGATGTGCGCGCGTGATGTCCCTGGTCCAAATTCCCGCCGACAACCCGTAGATCGTGTCGTTGGCCTGTTTGATCAGATCGTCTTCATCTTTGAAGGTGATGACTGACACCACCGGTCCAAAGATCTCTTCCTGCGCCACGCGCATGTTATTTTTAACTTCGCTAAAGATCGTGGGACTGAAGAAGTAACCTTTCTGAAAAGCGCCTTCGAGCTGTGGAGTTGCACCGCCCGCCACGACCGTCGCTCCTTCTTCACGCGCGATATCGACGTAACCCTTGATTCGATTCAGTTGTTCTTCAGACACCTGCGGTCCCATCTGCGTCGACTTATTCATCGGATCGCCGACCGCAATCTTTCCGGCTTTGTCTGACAGCTTGCCGAGAAACTCATCCTTGACTGACTCTTCGACAAAGAGTCGCGAACCGGCGCAACAGACCTGCCCCTGGTTATAGAAGATTCCCATCATCGCGCCCGCGACTGCCTGTTCGATATCGGAATCAGCAAAGACGATGTTCGGCGCCTTGCCGCCGAGCTCCAAAGATACTTTGGTGAGATTGTCAGCCGCGGACTTTGCGATCATTTTGCCGACTTCAGTTGAGCCGGTGAAAGCGATCTTGTCGATGCCCGGATGAGAGGCGAGCGCGGCGCCGGCAGTCTCACCATAACCGGGAACGATATTTACTACGCCTTCCGGAAATCCCGCTTCCTGAATCAACTTCGCGAGCTCCATCGCGCCGACAGGAGTCTGCTCCGCGGGTTTGAGTACGACCGTGTTTCCAGCCGCCAAGGCGGGAGCGAGCTTCCACGCCGCCATTAGCAAAGGAAAGTTCCACGGAATGATCTGACCGCAAACACCAATCGGCTCGCGCAAGGTGTAATTGAACATCTTGCCGGGAACGGGAATCGTTTCGCCTTCGATCTTGGTGGCCCAACCCGCGAAGTACTCGAAGTTCTCGACCACTTGCGGCAAGTCAACATAAAGCGACTCCTTGATCGGTTTGCCGTTGTCGGCGGTTTCCAACGCGGCCAGTTCCGCTGAGTGTTGCTCGATCAACTGCGAGAGTTTGTATAACAGTCTGCCGCGGTCGCGCGCACTCAGTTTGGACCACTTTCCTTCGAATGCCCGCCGCGCAGCGCCGACTGCTTTGTCGATGTCAGCCTTGTCTGCCTCTGCCACTTCGGCGAGTGTTTCACCCGTCGCGGGGTTCGGCGTCGCAAAGGTCTTTCCGGATTCCGAGTCAACAAATTGCCCGTCAATGAAGAGTTGATATTTTTGCGGAGCTACTGAAGCTGATGACATATTTCTCCTTAATCCTAGAACTCTGTTGTACCTAAAAGTAATTGCCGCAGCACGTACTGAAGAATCCCGCCGTGCTTGTAGTAATCGACCTCGATCGGCGTGTCGATCCGGAGCGTGATCGGGACCTCCTCGATCGCGCCACTCTTGCGATGAATCACGAGTGTCACGTCCTGTCGCGGCTCGATGCCTGCTTCAATCCCCAGCAGGTCAAATCGTTCGCTGCCGTCCAATCTTAACGAAGCAGCATTCGTGTCCTCCTGGAACTGGCAAGGCAAGACGCCCATACCAACAAGGTTGCTGCGATGAATGCGTTCAAAACTCTGCGCGACGACGGCTTTCACGCCGAGTAGACTCGTCCCTTTCGCGGCCCAGTCGCGCGAACTGCCCGTGCCGTACTCCTGACCGGCGATGATCACGAGGGGCACGTTGTCAGACTGATAACGCATCGCCGCATCGTAGATGCTCATGCGTTCGCCGTCCGGTTGATAAATCGTGACACCACCTTCCACGCCCGGCACCATCAGGTTTTTGATACGAACGTTTGCGAAAGTGCCGCGGACCATCACTTCGTGATTACCACGCCGCGCGCCGTAACTGTTGAAATCCTTGATATCGACGCCGCGTTCTTGCAGGTACAAACCTGCGGGTGACGAAGGCTTGATCGCGCCCGCGGGACTGATGTGATCGGTCGTGACGGAGTCGCCGAAAATTGCGAGGGGCCTGGCGCCTTTAACGTCAGACAACGGCAACAATGTGCTATGGAAATCATCGAAGTAAGGAGGCTCGCGAATGTAGGTCGACTCCGGTTCCCACTGGTAGACGTTACCGGTGGTCGTGGGAATCTCGTTCCAAAGCGGATTTTTTTCAGCGAAGCTGCCGTAGAGCCTGCGGTAAGTTTCCGGATCAAAAGCGGTGCCCATCATCGACTTGATCTCTTCCATGCTGGGCCAGATATCACGCAGGTACACGTCTTCCCCGTCTTTGCCGGTGCCGATTGGCTCCGTCATCAAATCGAGATCCACTCGTCCCGCTATTGCAAAAGCAACTACCAACGGCGGGCTCATCAAAAAGTTCGCTTTGATGCTCTGGTGTACGCGAGCTTCGAAGTTTCGATTGCCTGAAAGAACAGAGGCGCCGATCACGTCACGCTCGTTGACGATCTGTTCGATGGCGGGATCGAGCGGACCGGAGTTTCCAATACAAGTCGTGCAGCCATAGCCGACGAGGTTGAAGCCCAACTCGTTCAGGTAATTCTGTAAACCCGTTCGTTCTAGATAATCGGTTACAACTCTCGATCCCGGCGCGAGCGAGTTCTTCACTTTCGGACTGACGGTCAGGCCTTTCTCCACAGCTTTCTTTGCAAGTAATCCAGCGGCCAGCATCACACTCGGATTCGAGGTATTCGTACACGACGTGATCGCCGCGATCAGCACATCACCATGACCCACCAGTTCATCACCAGTTGGAAACTCGTCCTCAGGAATCTCGGCGACGATGTCCGGCGTGGGACGGTTGTTGACCATTTCCGTTTCAGTCCAGACGTTGGTGTTGGCCTGCGACTCATGATTAGTCGCCGGAATCGGAACGCTCTCCGATCGTTGTTCGCCACCGCCTGCAACAACGCGCTGCCTGTCGGCGCCGATCTTGACGTGATAGCGTGTCCAAAGATCGTCTTCCGTTTTGCCGTAACCGCCTTCGCTGATCGGTTTCACCATCAGTTCGTTGAACTGCGACTTGAGCGCCGAGAGTTCGATTCGATCCTGCGGTCGCTTGGGGCCGGCGACGCTTGGTCCAATCGACTCCAGATCGAGATCGAGCACGACGCTGTAATCGCACTCACCCCTCCGAGGTATGCCAAACATTCCCTGCGCCTTGTAGTACGCGCGCACGACATCCACGTGCTCTTTCGAACGGCCGGTAGCGAGCAGGTACACGCAAGTCTCTTCGTCGACCGGAAAAAATCCCATCGTCGCGCCGTACTCGGGAGCCATATTGGCGATCGTCGCGCGGTCCGTAACCGACAAACTCGCGGCGCCTTCGCCGTGAAACTCAACAAACTTTCCGACCACCTTCGCCTTACGCATCATCTCGGTAACACGCAGGACAAGATCGGTAGCAGTCACACCTTCGCGCAGGCTGCCGCTCATGTGAACGCCGACAACATCCGGCGTCAGGAAGTAGACCGGCTGGCCCAACATCGCCGCCTCTGCTTCAATTCCCCCGACGCCCCAACCCACCACGCCGAGACCGTTGACCATCGTCGTGTGTGAATCGGTGCCGACGAGTGAATCCGGAAAGTAAACGTTCTTCTCCCAAACGTTCTTCGCAAGGTATTCGAGATTGACCTGGTGACAGATGCCGATGCCCGGCGGGATTACGCAAAATCCGTCGAACGCCTGTGTGCCCCACTTCAGAAACTGATAACGAGAACGATTGCGTCGAAACTCCATCTCCATGTTCTTTTCAAACGCATCGCGAGTGCTCGAGAAGTCGACCTGGACCGAGTGATCGATCACCAGATCGACCGACACGAGGGGTTCGATGATGCCGGTGTTTTTTCCAAGACGCGCGACGGCAGAGCGCATCGCGGCGAGATCGACCAGCAGCGGAACGCCGGTAAAGTCCTGCAACAATACGCGCGCCACGATGAATGGAATCTCCTCGACGCGTTTGCCGTTTGGCTGCCAGTTGGCCAGTTCGCGCACGTCGTCTTCCGTGATCTTTTCGCCGTCACAGTTTCGCAGCACGGATTCGAGGACGACGCGCAGACTGTGCGGTAGTCGCGAAATCGGACCAACGCCGCTCTTTTCGAGTTGCGGGAGTGAATGAAATTGTCCAATTGGGCCTGAATCGGAAGAGAAGGTTTGCAAAGAATCAAAGGCTCTATCTGACATAGTGGTGCTCAAACTCTTTCTGAAAGAAGCGAACTTGTTTGTATGTTGTGTTCAAGTTGAAGTGTAACAAAGTTGCCGCAAAAAAGCACAAAAGCAACAAATGTCCAAGCTAAGCTTTTGTGTATTCTTGTGGCACAATCTGGCTTATCGAAGACAAGCGAAGGAGACCTGCATGGCTAAGAAACACGGCGAGTATTTGGCGAACGATCCTGACTACGTACCTGATCCGGAGATCGAGGAGTTTATGGAGCTCGAGATCTCGCGCGCGCCGAAGGATCCGGAGCTGCTGGCCCAGCGCCTGCGCAACAATACCGCCGCTTCGCCACGCGACGCCGGCGGTGATTTGGACGCCGATTGGGAAGATGTGAACGCCAGCGGTTCGGAAACCGTGGCCGGCGACAATCCGACACCGGATCAATCGCTCGTCGAGGAAAATGCTCAAGCGCTCGGTGTTAGTTATGAGGACAATGAGGAGCTGGAGTTTATTGACAAGATTGAAAAGCGCGACCGCGATCGCTACGAGCTCGACGAGAACTCCAAAGCCTCGGAAGATATGATCTAAAACGTTTTGCGGCTGTCGAGTAGAATCGTTACCGGACCGTCGTTAACGAGTTCGACCAGCATCATCTTGCGGAAGCTGCCGGTTTCAACCCGACCGAGCAGCTTTCGACTACTCTCCACAAAGTAGTCGTACAAAGGCTCTGCAATCTCAGGCGCGGCGGCGTCGCTCCACGAAGGTCGCAAACCGCGCCGCACGTCGCCGTACAAAGTAAACTGAGAAACAATCAACAGCCCACCATCAATGTCTTTGATCGACACATTCATGCGACCTTCCGCGTCATCAAAAATCCGCAGCGCGATGATCTTCGGTACGAGGTAATCGGCGTCGGCCTGCGTGTCGTCACGAGCAATACCCAACAAAACGACGAGACCGTTTCCGATCTCGCCGACAATCTCTCCATCGATCGTGACGCTTGCGCGCGTCACCCGTTGAACTACAGCCCGCATCTCATTTATACGTAGTACCGAGGTTGATGAAGTTATACTTTATCACTCCCGTAGTTTTCACCGGCACTCCAGCACTATCGCTTCCTTGAGCTCCGGCGATTCCTGTTCCTGGTAAGAAGTGAAAGGGCTTAAAAACAGAGTGGCAGACAAAAGTAGTTTCATTTCTTTGGAGGACGGCTGGGTCTGATCTCAACGCGGCTCGGCAGCGCGCGATCGGGATACGAGAGCAGATCCATTACTACGTGCGCCACGTCACCAGGTTGAAGTTGCCAGCTCTTTGCATCACTCGGCTCGTCACCACCAAACTCCGTGTTCACGGAACCGGGCATAATGTAACTCACCTTGATCCCGTCGTGCCTGACTTCCTGCATGAGCGCTTCGCTGAAACCGTTCAAGCCAAACTTGGAGGCGTTGTAAGCAGCCATCTCCGAGTGCGCGTTGGCGCCGGCGAGTGATGAGATGTTGATGATGTAACCGCCACCTCGTTGCTTCATCAGTGGAATGGCTTCGTGGCAGCAGTAGAAGACGCCAAACACATTCGTTTCGAGTACGGCGCGGAAGTCTTTAGGGCTCATCGAATCTACCCGCGCGAAGAGTCCGATGCCGGCGTTGTTAACGAGAATGTCGACGCTACCGATTTCGGCAAAGGTTGATTTGACCTGATCGTAATCGCGAACGTCGCAGAGGTGACCCGTGGCGATGCCGGGGCCTGCGAGGTTCATTTCCGAGACTGTATTCGCAATGTCGTTCTCGTTACGCGCCGTGATCGCAACCTTCAGCCCTGCACGGACGAGCGCTTGAGCAATCGCGCGTCCAATGCCCTTCGTCCCACCCGTAACAATCGCAGTCTTGCCTGTTAGATCTGTCATTTCGATAAATATTTTTCACGCAAAGGCGCAAAGCGCTGCCGCGTTTCGAACGTTTTCCTTTGCGCCTTTGCGAAAACTTTGCGCCTTTGCGCGAAAAATTAACCCTGTAACTTTGCCCGCAGTCTTTCGTTGACGACTTTGGGGTTGGCTTTGCCTTTCGACGCCTTGATTACCTGGCCCACAAAGAAACCAATCAGGGCTTCTTTGCCGGAGCGATAGCTGGCGACTTGATCCGGATTCGCGGCGATCACGCTTTCGATCAGCGCGTCGATCTCCGTCGTGTCGCTAACCTGGACCAGACCTTGTTCTTCGATAATCGTTTGGGCCGGCTTGCCGGTCTTGAACATCTCGACCAGAACGTCTTTTCCCTGTTTCCCGCTGATCTTCCCCTCATCAATCAGACGGACCAGCACCCCCAGCTCCTGCGGCAACACCGGCGAGTCTGCCGCGGAAAGGTTGTTGGCTTCGAGCTCGCGCTGCAGTTCGGATCGGATCCAGTTTGCAGTTGCGCGAGGATTGCCCGAGGCCTGCGCTGCTGTTTCGTAATAGTCAGCCAGCGATCGCTCCGAAACGAGTTGCGAAGCATCCGCGTAACTCAAACCATACTGCTCGCCAAAACGCTTGCGCCGGGTATCCGGCAGCTCCGGCATAGCGCGCCGCACTTCTTCAACAAACTGCTCCGACACGATCAGCGGCTGGAGATCCGGCTCCGGAAAATACCGGTAGTCATGGGCTTCTTCTTTCGAACGCATGACACGGGTTTCCAGCGCCCGGTCGTCCCAGAGTCGAGTCTCCTGCATCAGCCGCCCACCGGACTCGAGAACCTTGATATGCCTTGCAACTTCATACTCGATCGCACGTTGCATGAACCGGACTGAGTTCAGGTTCTTCAGCTCGACCTTGGTACCAAACTTCTCTTCACCAACACGCCGGACGGAAACATTCGCCTCGCAGCGGAGGTTTCCCTTCTCCATATCGGCTTCCGACGCGCCCACCCATTGCAGTGCACGGCGCACGTGATTCACGTAGTCGTACGCTTCCCATGACGAACGAAAGTCAGGCTCGGTAACAATCTCCGCGAGCGGCACACCGGCGCGATTGAGATCGATATAAGAGTAACGATCGACATCCGGCAAACCTTCGTGAACGTTCTTACCCGCGTCTTCTTCAAGATGCAGACGCGTAATTCGAATCGTCTTTGGACGCCATTCGAGCGGATGACCAGCTTCGTCGCGCTCGGCGGTCATGATCTCGAGCTCGCCGTTGGCCGAGAAAGGTTGATCGTATTGCGAGATCTGGTAGCCCTTCGGCAAGTCAGGATAGAAGTAATTCTTGCGCGCGAAGATTGACTGGTTGTTGACGTGTAGCCCCAAAGACAGTGCTGCACGCGCGCCGAGCTCGATGACGCGTCGATTCAATACCGGCAGTGCTCCGGGCAAGCCAAGACACGTCGGACAAGTATTGGCATTAGGCTCGTCGCCAAAGCGCGTCGCGCAACCACAAAAGATCTTCGATTCGGTGCTCAGTTGCGCATGTATCTCGAGACCGATGACTGTTTCCCAGGTCATCTGCGCGATCCGTGTCCTTTATGCATGGGCCGTGGATTAATCTGTACTCCCCGGGGCGTGAACACGTTCCTCCGGCCAGTAAACGGAACCCTCGGAAAAGGAGTTATCGGCGTCGCCAGAAAACCGTCAAACGGTGAAGAACGAAACCGTCCGAACCGGCCAAATGGGCCGCCCGTGATTCCGAAACCGACATTGTCAAACGGACCAAACGCAGGGAATCCGCCCCACGAATATGCCCACGGCGTCTCTACCTGAGGCTGCTGACGCAAGGCCCCCATTCGCGCCTCGTTGGCTGCCGCCTCCGCGCGCAAAGCCTCGGTGCGACTGCGCCAGTAAGCCTCCTCCTGCGCGCGCATGTTGCGCACATGCTCCACCGTGCGGTCTTCAATCTCCGCGACTTCGCGCCGTCGCTCTTCCATCGATGGCAGGCCTTGCTCCTGGCGTCGTTTCTCGTATTCGTTTTCACCCTCAACACGCGCACGCCGGAATTTTTCGAGATCCGTGTTCGTGATTGAGCGCTGCGCAGCAGGCTGTGGAACAGGCGCAACGGGAACCTTCGGCGGAGTCGCTTTCATGAGAAACGATCCCTGCGCCTGGCCGTTCGCGCGCTCAGTTGCGGCGATATCGACGGTGTTGAGTTGCATCGTTATCTGAATACCGTTACCCACGTCGTAGGTGAGCGTTGAATTTGTAACGGTAAACTCGTTCGGTATCTCGACACGCCGCCCGTCACGCATGACGACCGTATAAGCGTTAACCACCGATACCGTTAAAAACAGAAACAGCGCGGCAAATAGAACTTTACTTCTACCCATGGCTCAAACCTCGTATTTCTTAAGCTTTGGGACAATAGTATACGGCAAGTAGGCCAGAAGAATAGAACCACCAGAAAATAGAACACCAGAAAATAGAACCACCAGAAAATAGAACCACCAGAAAATAGAACCA
>DATENQ010000185.1:0-3845 GCA_035275005.1 Pyrinomonadaceae bacterium
CGCACCAGTCCAAACCGAAAACTCAAACCACTCTCCGCCGCATAACCAATCGACGCGGCCACTCCCGAATCAGGCACCGGCACCACGAGGTCTGCATCCGCAGGCTGCTCGATCGCCAGCCTGCGACCCATCTTGTGTCGCGACTCGTTGATCGACTTGCCGTAGATCAAAGAATCCGGACGCGCAAAGTAGACGTGCTCAAACAAACACATCGAATGTCGCTGCTTCGGCAGCGGATGTGACGATCGCAAGCCGTCCTGGTCAACCACGATCATCTCGCCCGGCTCGACATCCCGCACGTACTGCGCGTCGATCAGATCGAAGGCACACGTTTCGGAAGCGATGACCCATGCATCGCCGAGGCGGCCCAGCGCGAGGGGGCGAAAGCCACGACTGTCGCGAATCGCAATTAACTCGTTCGGCGTCAGAAAGAGCATCGAAAACGCGCCTTCAGTTTCTCTCAAAACTTCCGGTATCGCCTCGCGCACCGGCACCCGCGAACGCGCCACGCCATGCAGCACGACTTCCGTGTCGGAAGTCGAAGAGAAGATCGCGCCTTCGCGTTCGAGTCGTTGCCGCTCTTCGCGCGCAAACGGGAGATTTCCATTGTGACAAACTGCGATCTGTCCGTGCTGGCAAGTGACGAGGAATGGCTGAGCCTCGAGAATCGAGACCTCGCCCGCCGTCGAATAGCGCACGTGGCCAATCGCGCTGGAACCGCGCAAACGATCCAGGTGTGTTTGATTGAATGCATCGGAGACGTGACCCATGGCGCGCTCGAGCCGGAGCTCCGCGCCGTCCGACGCAACGATGCCACACGATTCCTGACCGCGATGCTGGAGCGCGTACAAACCCAGGTAGGTCAATCGCGCCGCTTCGGGATGTCCGTAGATGCCGAAGACACCACACTCTTCACGTAGCTTGCTGATTTCGATTTCAGTCACGCGCGCAATCATAACAAAACATCTTCCTTTGTGCCTTTGTGTCTTATGTGGTTATGATGACCTGCGTATGCGGACCTATACGTTAATGTTGCTGGCCGTTGTCTTTTTGTCGTCATTGGTGAGCGCCGCCAAGTCCGCCACTAACGCGCGCACGGCGCCACAGTTATATCGTCGCTACTGCATCTCCTGCCACGGCACGGATGGCAAGGCCAAAACTTCGAAGGGCAGGTTTAGCCACGCGCGAGATCTCACCGATCCGCAATGGCACGCCGACGTCAGCGACGAACGCATCTTCAATTCGATCATGAATGGACGCGACATCAGCGGCAACATGCCGGCATTCGCGAACAAGATGAACGAAAAAGAAGTCGAATTGTTGGTAACTTTTGTGCGCGGGCTGAAAGGATAGCCGCAGTCGCAGTCGATGTTGTCTGAGCGTTCTGTTTCACCTAAGTTCAGCGGCCTGCTGATCCGGCTCCTGCAAGTGAGCTTGATTCTCGTGCTCGCCGGCGCCGGGTGGTTGATCTACCGTCAACTTCCCGCCGGCGGTACTGATGTCAGGTCAAGCCAGGGAACCACCACGTTACAGATCTTCATCCGTCAACCTCCGGAAACAGTTGGTCCAGCGCTCGATGTGGCTGTTAGTTTATACCCGGTGGATATCGTCGCCGTGCGCCACGAGTTTTTTACCGAGCAACGCCCCGGCAAACGTTTTGAAGACTTTCTCAAAGAGCGCATGAAGGGTCGCTCGCCAATCAACGCGCGACTGGACAAGCAGGGACAAGGATCCATAACGCTCGCGCCGGGTAGTTGGTGGCTGCATGCCACGCTCTCGGGTGACGAACAGCTCGAGTGGCGCTTGCCGGTGACCGTCGCCGGATCGAAACAGGTTATCGAGCTCACGCCAAACAACGCGTACACGCGAAGCAAGACATTTTAGGCGTCAGATGAACGCAGATAAAACGCAGATCTGTATTTGTCCGCGTTCATCTGCGGCTTGACCTGAGTACATTATGCTCGCCCTCCGAGTCGATAAGAAAAAGCTTTCAATCAAGAATATCCCGAAGCCGGATCGTGCTGACGAAGCGCTCGTGCGTGTGCTGTTGTCAGGCATTTGCAACACCGATCTGGAGATCGCGCGCGGCTATGCCGGTTTCAAAGGAACGATCGGGCACGAGTTTGTTGGCGTCGTTGAAGAGAGCACTGATCGCGCGCTTGCCGGTCGGCGCGTGGTCGGTGAGATCAATGCGGGTTGCGGCAAGTGCGATCTGTGTCGCGCCGGCGATCCGCGACATTGCGCTTCACGCACAGTGCTCGGCATCGTCGGGCGTGATGGCGCTCACGCGGAGTTTTTGCAACTGCCTGTAGCGAACCTGTTAATCGTGCCCGATAAAATTCCCGACGAGCACGCAGTCTTCACCGAACCTCTCGCTGCGGCGTGCGGCATTCTCGAGCGCGTAACGATCGAGGCTTCCGATCGTGTTGCTGTCATTGGCGACGGCAAACTCGGTTTACTTTGCGCGCAAGTCGTCGCGCTCTCCGGTGCCTCTGTGCTCCTTGTTGGAAAACACGCCTCCAAGCTGCGCATTGCTGAAAGACGCGGCATCGAAACCGCCACTCCTCGACAGGCTGCAAAACTAAAGCGAGAGTTCGACATCGTTGTTGAAGCGTCCGGATCCGCAAGCGGTTTCGGCCTGGCTCTCGATCTGCTCCGTCCCAAAGGTCAACTGGTTCTCAAGTCGACGTTCCACGGAAAAACAGAGCTCGACGCGGCCCGGATCGTGGTTGATGAAATTTCAATCGTAGGCTCGCGTTGTGGGCGCTTCGCTCCGGCTCTCGATCTTTTGAAGAAAGCCGCTGTTGATGTCGACTGTTTGATCAGTGAAGAGTATCCGCTCTCGAACGGCGTTTACGCGATGTGCCGCGCCGCCACGCGCGGAGTCCTGAAAGTCCTCCTGCGCCCCTAATTCGGCGAGCGGGGGCAAGATTCGGCGAGCGGGGGCGAGCCCCTCTTCCTGACTTGTTCTGTGCTCAAGGCGCCCATAAAAACAAGGCGGATCTTAAAAAAGAACAAGTCAGGAAGAGGGGATTGTCCCCACTGACAGTGGAATTCGCCCTGCCATAGCAAATAAAAAACCCTTTCGCTATACTCTACTCCTTTCGCTGGGGCTTCGATTTTCGTCCAGAAGGCGGTGAAATATGTTTGACGTTTCCAGGAACAGTACGACGGAACAGGAACGGACCATTCTGCGCAAGCTGCGCGTTTGGATTGCAGCGCTCGGAATTGCCTGTTTGATGACCGGCATCGGCATTGGCGCGATGCTCTCAGGCCGTCCCACGATAGCCCAGCCGGAGATGCAGGTCGCACGCGCGCCTGAAGCGCTGTCGGCATCATTTGCCGAGATTGCGCGGCGCGTGGAGCCCGCCGTCGTCAACATCGAAACCACCCAGATACAAGCCGAGGTCAGCGAGAAAGACGAGGATAAGGAAGACCAGTCAACCAATCCCTTGCTGGACATGTTTCGCCCGCGCCGGCGGTCTCCGCCCCATGGCGTAGGCAGCGGTTTTATTGTTAGTCCCAAGGGCCACATTCTGACTAACTATCACGTGATCGAAGACGCGTCACGAATCATCGTCGGGATGCAATCCGGTGAGAAGTATCGCGGCACCGTGGTTGGCTTCGATTCCGAAACGGACGTCGCGGTGATCAAGATTGAAGCAGCAAAAGATCTGCCGACCGTCACGCTCGGCGACTCGAACGCCGCACAGGTCGGCGACTGGGTGCTCGCGATGGGCTCACCCTTCGGCCTCGATCAGACCGTGACTGCCGGAATCATCACCAAGAAAGAAAGCGAGAGCCCGTTCTTCACCCCCTTCCAGCGCTTTCTCCAAACTGACGCC
>DATENQ010000186.1:0-4269 GCA_035275005.1 Pyrinomonadaceae bacterium
TTGGCCCAGAGTGAGCGGCCGTCGACGTGTTCGGTCGCGTGCAGCAGGTGATGATGATTGCTCCAGTAGATGCCGAGAAAGATGAAACTCATCACGTAGCTTCCCAGCACCGGAAGCAATGGTCGCAGTCCTGCGAGGCTGGTCTCGTGTGGCGGGCGCAGCTCCAGCACCATGATGGTGATGATGATCGCGATCACACCATCACTGAATGCTTCCATTCGTCCGGTTGTCATAGATTATCGTTTGCGTCCAACGGCAAAGAGGCTGCCCGAAGAACGCACGTACATCACTCCTTCTGACAACGCGGGTGTTGCCATCAGTAGCTCGCCCATTGAGTTGGTTGCGATGTGGTTGAACTTCTCACCAGCCGAGACCACGAGTATCTCGCCGTCTTCATTCGACAGGTAAATCTTGCCATCCGACGCGACTGGCGACGCGCTGAAGCCGCTGCCCACCACGGACAGTCGTTGTCGATAAAGCTCTGCTCCGGTTTTCAAGTTGTAAGCGTCGAACGTGCCGTTATTCGCGAGCACGTAGAGAATGCCGTTATAGATCAAAGGCGTCGGCATGTAAGAGCCGCGTCCCGTGCGGCTCCAGATGACCGTGTCGCTGCTGCTCTGTCCTTCCGGCAACGTAAGATCGCCGCGCGCGCCCGCTTTGACGACGAAGATTGGTCGCTCCGGCCCACGACCGCTAACGACCACGAGAACGTCATCCGCAAAGATCGGTGTCGGCGCAGTGATCTTCGAACTGCGTCCGAGTCGCCATAGTTCTTTGCCCGTGCGCGGATCATAGCCGCGAATGAAGTTCGACGCGTTAGTGACGAGCTCTTCGCCTTTTGGAGTCGTTACCACTGTCGGCGTGCCCCACGAAGGAATCTCGTCGCGATCAGTCTTCCAAACAGTCTTCCCGGTGTTGGCGTCGAGCGCCATGATGAAGGAATCGGTTTGCGTATCACACTGGAGGATCACGAGGTCTTTCCAGATGATCGGCGAGCTCGCCGGACCCCACTCTACCGAGGGCACATCATACGCGCCCGCATCGATGCGACCCAGATCAACTTTCCAGAGAAAACGTCCATTGACTTCGTAAGCATAGACACCTTCCGATCCGAACCATGCAACGACGATGCGACCGTCGGTAGCGGGAGTCGAGTTTGCATACGTCGCTTTGATGTGGCGCTTCTCGAGTGGCTCGCCCTCGTGAGCGGTTTGTTCCCAAACAATTTTTCCGGTCTGTTTGTCGAGCGCGTAGATGATCCAACGGTGCACCGAGCGATCTTTGGAAGCATCGCCATCGCCGTAAAGGCCGGGTTTAAACGAAGCCTTGGGATCGCTACTGACGGCACTGGTTACGTAGACGCGATTTCCCCAAACGACAGGACTCGAGTGGGCCAGGCCGGGAATCGGTGTATGCCAAAGGATGTTCTGTCCGGTTTTTGTATTCCATTCGTCGGGCAGGTTTTGACCTTCGGCGATGCCTGAAGCGTGTGGTCCACGAAATGACGGCCAGCTTCCTTTGTCGGCGGCGGGTTTCACACGTGAATCTGGTTTCGCCCTGGATGTTGTTGTGATGGTTCTGACAGGCTTGGGAACAACGGTGCCGGCTGGTATCCATGAGCTACCGTCGAGAATTATCTGGCGTACTTTGCACTCGTCGGAAACCAGCTTGAACTTGATCTGTTTCCCATCGGTATCGAATTGATATTTTCCCGGTCCATCACAACCACCTGGTCCACCCGTCATTAAAAACTCAGCTTCCGACCCGCTGGTTTTCCAGGTCCCACCCATCTTGGGCCAACTATCGCTTTCGATCGTGAACGTGCCTCCCTGATCGAAACGCACCTTGAAGGCACCGTACGTCAAAGGACCCGCCGGTATCGAGGCCTTCGATCGATGCGTCTCGATGTACTTGCGCGCGAACTCAACCCAGTGCGGGCTTTCGCGCAGACCGATCTTTTCAGCTTCGCGCTCCGCGTCTTCGACTTTCCAACCGTCGCGCAACACGCGCCGGATCATCCAGAACGCGCCGACACGAATCGCCGCGGTGCAATGGATAAACATGGGACGGTTTTCCGGATCGTCCGTGATCTTCAGAAACTCTGCGACCTGTTCTTCGTTTGGATTACCGTAAGCCACCGGGATGTTGAAGTAGCGCAAGCCGAGCTCTTTGGCTTTTGCTTCTTCTTCGGCGGCGCGATGCTCGCTCGGTTGGCGGAGATTAATGATCGCTTTCACGCCGTCGGCTTTGAGCTTCTCGAGATGTTCGAGCCGGGGCTGGCCGCCAGTGCAGAAGTCTTTGTTGACGCGCAGGAAGTTACGAATGTCGGGCGCGTTTTCCTGGGCAGGAGCCGACGATGCCGTAACCAGAATCAGCAAGGTAAAAAGGAGGGATTTCATTTGCTTTTCCTCTTAGGCTTTTGGTGCGTACGATACCACATTAGCCGCAGATAAACGCGGATGACGCTGATCTGCGGCATCTGCGTTTATCTGCGGCAAAAACTACCTTGTCAATTGGCGGTACTTGATCCGGTGTGGTGTTTCGGCGGTGGGACCGAGGCGCTCTTTGCGATCGGTTTCGTAGTCGGAGTAATTGCCTTCGAACCAGACCACCTTGCTGTCGCCTTCAAATGCGAGAATGTGCGTCGCGATGCGATCCAGAAACCAGCGGTCGTGTGAAATCACGACCGCGCAGCCGGCGAAGTTCTCCAGCGCTTCTTCCAGCGCACGCAGCGTGTTGACGTCGAGATCGTTGGTTGGCTCGTCCAGCAGCAACACGTTCGCGCCTTCCTTCAACATCTTTGCGAGGTGAACGCGGTTGCGCTCGCCGCCCGACAACATGCCGACTTTCTTCTGCTGATCGGAACCGGAGAAATTAAACCGCGCTACGTAAGCACGTGAATTCACTTCGCGCGGGCCGAGCTTCAGCACATCTTCACCGCCACTTATCTCTTCCCAGATCGACTTCTCGGGATCGAGTGTCCGGCTTTGATCGACGTACGCGAGCACGACTGTCTCGCCTTTGCGAATCGTACCTGCGTCCGGTTGCTCCTGTTCGGTGATCATGCGGAAGAGTGTCGTCTTGCCGGCGCCGTTTGGACCAATGACGCCGACGATGCCGCCCGGTGGCAGCGCGAAGTTCATGTCATCGACGAGCAACTTCTGATCGTAACCTTTGTTGACGTGTTCGGCCTCGATCACGACGTTGCCGAGTCGAGGCCCGGGCGGGATGTGAATCTCCAGATCCTCGCGCCGCTTTTCGGATTCCTGACGCAGCAGATCTTCATATGAGTTTATGCGCGCTTTGCCTTTGGCATGACGCGCCTTGGGCGACATGCGAATCCATTCCAGCTCGCGTTGCAATGTTTTCTGTCGTTCAGTTTCCGATTTCTCTTCGCGTCGCAGACGTTCCTGTTTTTGTTCGAGCCATGAAGTGTAGTTGCCTTTCCAGGGAATGCCCTGGCCGCGATCGAGCTCGAGGATCCAGCCGGCGACGTTGTCGAGGAAGTAGCGATCGTGTGTGACGGCGATGATTGTACCGGCATAACTCTGTAAGTGGTGCTCGAGCCATGCGACCGACTCCGCGTCGAGATGATTCGTTGGCTCGTCGAGTAACAGGATGTCGGGTTTCTGTAGCAACAGACGACACAGCGCGACGCGACGACGCTCGCCACCGGAAAGAACTTTTACTGGTGTGTCGGGTGGCGGGCAGCGCAGCGCGTCCATTGCCATCTCGAGTCGTGAATCGAGATCCCAGGCTTCGAGCGCGTCGAGTTTCTCCTGCACTTCGCCCTGCCGTTCAAGCAGCGCCGACATCTCTTCGTCAGACATGTCTTCGCCGAATTTGGCGTTGATCTTGTCAAACTCTTCCAGCAGGTCGACGGTTTCCTTGACGGCTTCTTCGACAACTTCACGCACGGTGCGCGAATCGTCGATCAGGGGTTCTTGTTCGAGATAGCCGACGGTGAAGCCTGGCGAGATGACGGTCTCGCCATTGAACTCTTTATCTACGCCGGCGAGGATGCGGAGCAGCGACGACTTGCCGGAGCCGTTCAATCCGATCACGCCGATCTTCGCGCCGTAGAAGTAGGAAAGGTAGATATCTTTGAGGACCGGCTTCTTGTCGTAAAACTTGCTGACGCCGACCATGGAATAGATGACTTTGTTTGGTTCAGTGCTCATAAAAAAAGGTTCCCTGGGGCTCAATTGTAGGGGCGGCACTCCGTGGCCGCCCGTCTCGCGCAAAATTGACGACGGGCGGCCACGGAGT
>DATENQ010000187.1:0-16349 GCA_035275005.1 Pyrinomonadaceae bacterium
GGTGAGGCGAAAAAACTAATTATTTGAAACTAGGGCATTACCCCTGATTGCGGAATATTGACACGAAGTTTTATGGGTGTATCATAGGCCCTTCACAAGGGTTGTTGTGGATGTAATTGCAATGTAGTTGGTAGGTTTTACCAAGGAGTTTTACAGGTGCAATACACTCTCACACTAAACTCACTCCTTACGTTTAAGTGCGTGATTCACACTCGCAGACTGCAAGCAGCCCGGCATTCAACTCCCAAAACATTCGATTTCTTCACTTGCCCTGGTAAAACGCCGATTCTTGCTTGATGCTAATTTGGAAGGTGGGTTCTGAAGAGAGATAAGCCCAAAGCTCAATCGCATTCAACGAACTAGACAAGCCAAAACAGGTTGAGAGAGCCGCGGTACGTATCACTCTCTCTTCACGATCAAATCAATTAGGAGTCATCAACGCGAGTCATGCGAGTCGCGTCTACTCCTATCAACTCCACTCCCCAGATGGAGTTAGCCATGTCTATCAACATCTTAGGCATTTCGTGTTTCTTTCACGATGCTGCCTGCTGTCTTCTCAAAGATGGAGTGCTTGTTGCCGCGGTAGAGGAAGAGCGCTTCTCACGTCGCAAACATGACGCAAGCATCCCGAAGCGTGCGTTCAACTACTGTCTCGAAGCAGGCGGGTTGACAATCGACGAGGTCGATTGCGTCGCCTACTACGAGGAGCCTGCAAAGAAGCTGGCCAGGCAAATATGGATGATGCTGCCTGGTCTACCCTCCGACAAGAAAGTGCTGGCACGCCTCGATCCGCGCCGGCCGGAACGCGAGATCCGAGATGTGCTGGGCTTCGATGGTCCAATCGAGTACGTGGGCCACCACCAGGCGCACGCAGCGAGCAGTTTCTACTACTCAGGTTTCAAGGACGCAGCCGTTCTCACAGTCGATGGCGTTGGCGAGTGGGACACGACGAGCTTCGGTCGTGGTAATGGCAACGGGTTGGAAATCCTCGAGACAGTTGAGTTCCCACACTCACTCGGCCTGCTCTACAGCACAATCACTGGTTACCTTGGTTTCGAGGTAAATGAGGGTGAGTACAAGGTGATGGGTCTCGCACCTTATGGCCAGCCACGCCACGTCGACATGATTAGAAAGTTAATTATCAACCAGCCTGGCGGGCAATATCTCCTCGACATGCGTTACTTCGACTTCAAGTCGTTCAACCGGATGCACTCCGATGAGATGTCTGCTTTGTTTGGTCATCCACCGCGGCAGCCGCGGACTGAGATCCTCGACTTCCATAAGGATCTGGCACGAAGTCTCCAGTTTGTGCTCGAAGAAATCCTGATGGATAAGCTTCGCTACCTGCACAAGCTGACTGGCAGTGAGAATCTCTGTATGGCCGGCGGCGTCGCCCTAAACTGTGTCGCCAATGGACGAATCAAACGCGAAGGTCCTTTCAAGCGGATGTTTATCCAGCCTGCCGCAGGCGATTCCGGAGGAGCGCTCGGCGCGGCAGCGATTGTGCACAAACGTTGCACGAACGGAAATACTGAATCTCTAAGTATCTTTCGCCATGCCTACCTTGGACCAGCGTTCAGCAGTGAAGAGGTGGCATCCCTTATCGAGTCGACAGGAGTTAAGGCGGAGGACTTCAGGAACCGCGAGCCTGAATTACTTGAAGCCGTCGCACAAAGATTGGCGGCGGACAAAGTTGTGGGCTGGTTTCACGGCCGGATGGAGTTTGGACCACGTGCTTTGGGCGCGCGCTCGATTCTGGCTGATCCACGCGGCGAGAAAACGCAGGATCGGATCAACTCAATCATCAAACAGCGCGAGTCGTTCCGACCCTTTGCGCCGGTAGTGCTGGAGGAGCGTGCCGCCGCCCATTTCGATCTCGATCACGCTTCGAGGTACATGCTGGAAACTTGCCAGGTGAAGTCGCCTATAAAACTTCCGGCAATCACACACGTTGACGGCTCGGCCCGCGTGCAGACTGTCGATGAGGAAACAAATCCGCGCTTTGCACGACTGCTTCGCACGTTCGAACGACTGTCAGGTTGTCCGATCCTGCTCAACACCTCGTTCAATCTCAACTACGAGCCTATCGTCTGCACTCCAGTCGATGCACTTATTTGTTTTATCCGGTCCGGCCTCGACACGCTCGTGCTGGAAGATTTCCTAATTGATCGTTCGGGGATTAGCTCCATCAGCGAGTTTCTATTGCGCCGGACCGCTCAAACGCGGCCCAGCGCGGTCACTCATAAAACTTACACACTCTTCTAAAAGTTTATGAAGTACCATCACCGGCAATTCAAAAACACAACAGGGCGGCTCGCTCAGTTATTTGAGTCGGAGGAAGGTGAACGCATACTTAGACTCATTACTCGACTGTCTAAGACGCAAAACGGTGACTCAACAGACGAACCCGCCGCCGCAGCAGAAAAGATTCGCGTCGGAACATGGGAGGCGGCGGACGATGGCTCCTTCGTCCGCGTTGAGACAGGAGATCCGTGGCACTTTTGGGCCAACGTGCAGAGAATTCCTCCTAAAGGTCCGCGTCGCCGGATCGTGTTACTGGGCGAGTCTGTGGCGCGTGGACTACTGTACGATCCGCAGTTTAATCCAGCGCGAGCGCTGCAGGAGATGATGAACGCTGCCTGCGGAGCTTCGGAGATCGAAGTCATCGATCTGGCTCGCACGGACTTGTCGCACAAACAGTTGCAGAACTTCATCACTCCGGCACTGCACCTCGAACCCGATGCGCTGGTCATATTCTCCGGGAACAACTGGCACCCGCTGTCTCAACTCAGCGACGAAGGATTTCTAGACATGGCGTCTGCGCTTCGAGAGGCTGGCTCGTGGCGTGCCATTAAAGAGTTAAGCGAGGCGATCTCGATCGCGAAGGCCAAAGAGACGCTTCGCTTGCTTGGTCAGGTCATCCACGAGCGCCGTATCCCCGTCGTGTTTGTTCTGCCGGAATTCAATCTCGCTGACTGGCAAACCGAATGTGATAGTCCGCCACTGCTCAACAGCAATGACACTGCATCATGGCTTACTACAAGATGCAAAGCTGAAGAACTTCTCAAAGACAACCAATGGGAGAAGGCTGAAGCTCTGGGCCGTCGCTTGATGGAACTGGATGAAGGCACCACTTCGGCTGGTCCATATATTCTGGCGGAGGTGAGTCGTCGACGCGGAGATCATAAAGCCGCGAAGATTTTCCTCGAGATGGGCCGCGATGCCAGCATCTGCTGGCCGTTCATGGTCTCGCCACGCTGTTTCACAGTCACCCAGCAAACGATTCGCGAGCGGGCATTCGCTCATGGCGTTCGCATTGTTGACTTGCCGCGCGAGTTTACGCGCTATCTTGGCGGCAAGGCGGCGGACCGCAGTCTCTTTCTCGATTACTGCCATCTCAGTTTAGAAGGCATCAAGATCTCGATGGCTCTCACGGCCGAAACACTGCTTCCACTTTTGAACTACTCCCACATTCCCTGGAAAGAATTGGCCCAGGTCGATATGAAGGTTGGTCCCAGGCTAAATGCCGAAGCGCACTTCCTTGCCGCCGTGCATAACGCGAACTGGGGTCAAAAAATCGAAATCGTTCGTCATCACGTTCGCACAGCACTCGAGTGGGATCGCGGTATCGCACGCATGATGCAACTGTTTTTAGATTTTCATGTGAGGCACGTTCCCTCGGGCTTATGCCGCAGCTTCGAGGAACTCTGCGACTTAAAGGGCATCGCCACCATCAACATGCTCTATAACGATTTGGTCAACAAGAAATTTCTAAATACAACGCTCATCACTGCGATGGCCGGTGAGTTGGAAGAGTTTGGAATCCCGAGCCGAGCTACCGTGGAAAGTCTCATCATCAAAGAACATGCTGTAAAAGATCGGGCCGTGAACCTTGTGCACTCGTTTTACTCAACTACTTCCTATTGGCGCCCGTTGGTGGATGAGCGGCCCGAGTTTTACAAAGCCACTGCGAGAAATACGAGCTTTCCGTTCGTCTGTGACAAGCCCCAGCCACTGAATTTCACACTGACTGTGAAAGCCCCGGGAGCCGGTCCGGATCAAACAATCTCTTTACGTGTGAATGGCACTCCTCTCGTTGAGATCCCTGCAACCGAGCGTTGGACCACAAAAACTTTCACGGCTCCAACCAATGTGCTCCGTTTTGGACTCAACCAGGTTGAAGTTTGTTGGCCCATGACGGTTTGGTCGCGTGAGAAACAGACGGAGTATGTTGCCGAATGCTTCGAAGCCGGAGAGTCGGTGGAGGTCACTCCCATTTTCGGCTTAATACACTCTTTCCGTGTGTCTCTATAGGCTATAATGTCGCTGGACACGTAACAGACAAAGGAGGTTGAGATGGATTTTGTAATGCTATTTGCTTTGGGTGCGTTGCTGTGTTGTACCGTGAGTTGCGCTAGCGTCCGGTCGCAAGAATCTGAAAACCAGGCAACGGGAGCCCTGAGAGTCTCACAGGGCGTCGGACCCATTAACGTCGAAGATGCGCCAAACGGCGCCCGGTTGAATACCGGCTCCGGTAAAATTTACGTCAAATCCGCCCGACAATTCGTCGAGGCTGACACGGGTTCCGGCAACATTGTGATCGATGCCGTCGATGGTTCGGTGAAGGCAGCGACTGGTTTGGGAACAGTCAACGTGACGATGGTCGGCGATCCCGCGAATGGTCAACGCGACGTTAAGATCATTTGTTCAATCGGCGACGTGACTCTGGTGGTTCCGGACGGCCTCGGTATGGATTTGGATCTGAAGCTGGCCTACACGAACAACGCGAATAAAGACTTTCGGATCGTGAGTGATTTTCCGTTGAACCAGCGTATTACAGAAGAGTGGTCCAGCGCTGAAGGCACGCCGAGAAAATACATCTTAGGTACCGGCCACATCGGCACCGGCCGCAACCGGATCACGATTCAAAACATCAACGGCAACATCTATCTGAAGAAAGGTCAATAACGTCTGATCGGGTCAGTACAGGGAGTGGCAGCGACCTGGTCAGTCATCAGTTCTTGACTCCGATGGTTGACCAGGTCGCTACCGCTCCCTGTACTGACCCGGTCCAAGTGCGATTCGTCAACTGTTATCTGGTTGTTTTTAATTGTCCTGTCTGGCGCGGAACTCTGGTGTCCAGCGAAGGACGCGGTAGTGTGGATCGAGCGTCACCGTCTCTACTCGAAACGGCACAGTCCATTCGAACGAGGCTTGCTCTTTGCTGATTTGAACGACCTTGACAACCTTGCTTCCCGCGCCCTGGATTTCGATTTCGAGATCGGCCCGAAAATAAGGCGCAGTTTGCGAAACTGTTCCGCGCAACGTCTCGCCTTCCTGTTTCCACGTCAGGCTGTAATCCGGCGCGCCGGTTTTCTCAATCCACTGCGCTACGAACCACTTAATGTCCTGACCTGAATCAGCTTCTACTGCCCTTACAAATTGATCCCATGAGACTTGCTGATACTTGCATTCCTTGATCAAGTTCCGAAGGCTACGACTGAATACATCTCGACCCAGCATGCGCGCCAGCATGTCCCAAACGATTGCACCCTTACTGTCGGCTATAACTCGCGTTTGGTTGTTATTGGCCGAGAGATTAAGTAGCGGATGGTCCTGTCCTTTACTCACCAGCTCGAAGTAGCCCCGGGCGGATTGGTCGGAGATGTAACCCGGATAGCCAGTGCGCCGGTATTGTGTAGCAGCAGCTTCACCTTCGAGGATCTCGACGGCGCGCATTGAGCCAAACTGCGCCATGCTCTCCGCCAGCATCCAACGGCCCTCGACACTCTTACTCGCGATCAAGTTTCCCCACCACTGGTGACCTATCTCGTGTCCGAAGAATGCAGTGTTGAAACCTTTCTCGATATAGTCGCTGTTCACGAAGATACAGCCTTCCATGCTCGCTCCCTCAAACCCTGCACGGTCTGCCTGCGACACCGGTATCTCGACGATCGCAAACTCCGAAAAAGGATAGTCGCCAAATTCGTCCACGAGGACTTTGAGAACTCGTGCTGTCCCCTCCAGAAATTGCTTTGCACTGTCGTGCGGTCGCAGTGTGTATAGCGCGATCTGAATAGGACCATCCTTCTTTTTCACGGAGTATCTCGCAACGGCAAAAGTAAAAAAGGCAGGATTATTTACCTCGAAACGAAAGACGCCCTGGCCCGTCTCTTTCTGCCCTGCTCCTGTGGCGTAAACCGTGTAGCCGGACGGCACAGAGAAGTCTAAGAGTCCGGTGCCGCGCACGTCGGGAAGCTGCGGGTACCACGCAGTGTTGATGCCCGCTGCAAACGAGACTTCTTTACTCAAACCGAAAACGTTACTCGATCCTGAAGTTTCTCTGGCATACGAGAACCGCAGCACAACCGGCTCGTTGGCAGGAAACGGTTGTGCGGGTGTGATTTTCCATTTTATGACGCCCCATCCACTACGCCATTCCGGGCGGTGAGTCTGATCCAGTTTGACCGCACCGAGACTGACTTTGGGACTGACTACATCGACATTAAAGTCGTTCATCAATTCGCTCAACGACAACTCGATGCTGCTGCGTGGTGCGTCGGCCGCCGGTAACTGAATCGTCCCCGATACTTCGAGTCGTGGTCTATCAGGTAAAAGTCGTATCTGTAGTTTGTAAACCGGAGTGCCGGTGGTGGAAGGATAAACGACATTGCCGGGCTTGGCCGCACAACTACAAACCACGAAAGAGAACAACCAGAGAATGAGCGCTGCGGAGTGCTGCGTACACCGTCGCTCGCCGGTTACGGTCTTATATCGGAGCAAATTCATGCGAAATTGAGTGGCTGGGAGGCGTTTGGAGTATAACAAAAGAAGTCCCGGCCATTGGCCGTATTTTTCGAGTTCTTTGGTACAGTTTGGCGAGATCCACAAAATGGTTTTGACAGTTTTCGACAATTGATTAAACTCTACACTTTGGTGTTTTTCCAATTGGCCTAAACACTTGTAATCCTAACCCCAAAGAGGACCGATAGCATGAGTACTAGTCCGCGAGACGTAAATCCAACCACCCCACCTCCATATCGCATTACGCCGCAGTTGCACCAGATTCTTTACAAGCGACCCGGCCGCGAAAAGCTCGAACCCAAACCCGAGGAGGTTTTGCCTGAACCGCCGTATCCGCAGCGCCCCAACGCAAAGGAGATGACTCACAAGGAGTATCTGAAGCTGAACGGCGTGCGCCTGTGGAAGACCTGGGGCGCGCCCTACTTCAGATCCCGGTATCCGACACATCGCAAAGAGTTGCGACCGATCATTCCTTACCTCTTCACTGACTGGAAGTGCAATCTCGATTGTCACTATTGCTGGTCGTACGACAACAGGGTAAAGGGAATGACCGAGGACGTTGCGAAACGCTCAATCGATTGGTTGCACTCGACTGGCTCGCGCGTGTTGGCGCTCATGGGTGGCGAGCCTTTACTGCGGCCCAGCTTCATTCACAAGATCGTCTATTACAGCGCAATGAAAGGCATCTTCGTTTACTTGCCGACCAACGGGCGCTTGATGAAACCGGATGTGATCGATCGTCTTGGCGATGCCGGCCTCGCGACAGTGAATCTCGCCGTCGACTCGGTTAAAGATCGGAAGTCGCTGCCGAAAGCCCTCGAGCCGATTCGACCGTACTTCGATTACCTCATCAAGAAGCAGAAGGTCTACGGCTACACGGTGATGTTTAATATCAACATCTGCCATAACAACATGGACGATGTGAAGGAACTGACCGAGATTGCTCACGACAATGGAATCGCCACTGATTATCACATCAATGAGACGCCCATGACCGAGCAGGACCACTTCAAACATCTGGCGGAAAACGAAACCTATCTCACGCCTGACGATTGGCCCAAGGTCGACGCGTTGCTCGATTATCTAAACGATAAACGGCGCAATGAAGGCTACAAAATGGTCAATCCGATCCAGCACATGGAAGACATGAAACAGCTCATGCGTGGACAGGTCCCGCAGTGGCAATGTCGTGCCGGTCAGAATTCACTGATCATTCGCACGGACGGTTCACTGGCGCCTTGTTTCCCGATGTATTCCGCTACGCACGATTGGGGCGTCGTCGGCGATCACAAGTTCGACGCGAAGCAGCTTGATGAAATGAAGAGCGAATGTACGACGCATTGCCTGTCGACCTGTAACTACATCCTTGGTTACTGTTACGACACGGCCCGCGTACTGCACTGGATCATGAAGACTGCCAAGGGCGGCTTCAGAGGTGTAGAGAGCTTCTAGTCATAACAAGACAATCCACGGATTACACAGACTTTCAAAAAGAAATCTGTGTAATCTGTGGAAAACTTTCCGATGTAGTTTTACGCCGCGGATCTGGTCGCGAGCTGAAGGCGTTCGGCGATCGCCTGTTTCGGGTGGGCGCCAATGATTTGATCGATGAGTTGGCCGTCTTTGAAGATCAGCATGGTAGGGATGCTCGCGATCTGATAACGAAAAGATGTTTCCGGGTTCTCGTCGACGTTCAGCTTAGTTATTCGATACTGTCCTTGTGACTCCGCGGCAAGCTGGTCCATGACGGGTGCGATCGCCCGGCACGGACCACACCACGGCGCCCAGCAATCAACCAGCACCGGCTGTCCTCGCGCCTGCAATACTTCCTGTTCAAAAGTCTGATCTGTAATGACTACCGGTTTTGAATCTGCGCCGGCAGCGGCGTGCAACTTCTCGCCACACCGGCCGCACTTCGCCTCGCTCAGTCTGCTTTCCTCGACCCGGTTCTTCGCTCCGCACTTGCTGCAATTAATTACTAGCATAAGAGGCCTCCCGTCCGTTCTGGTTAAGCTTAGTTTGACTGAGCTTAGTTGCGAAACTTTTGCAGCTTCTTGAGAAGTTCTGTTTTTTCTGGGGCGGATGTTTTTGCTACGGCAGTGCGTAGAGAAACGAGCATTTTTCTTAGGTCAGTCCGCTCCTGGATAACGTATTGATCACGGCCACCCTGGGCATTCGCCCTGTTGATGACTTCATCTGTGAGCAGGTCAGTAAGGTTCTTAAGGACTTCAGAGGCATGCGCTCCGTTCGGGTGCAGGTTTAGATACTTGATCGCGCCTTCATAACCGAACAAATGACAAACCTCGTCGCCTTCGCAGTCCGACGGTTCCTGATTTTCCACTGCTTCCCATGCGATGCGCTCTGCGATCGGCAGCGAGTGGTACTTCGTTTCGAGGTTCCAGAGCACCTCGCTGCTCAGGTTGTAGCCGCCGGCAAACTCATTCTGAATAACTTCCGCGGAGTGTGATTTAAGCCATTCGCGATAGGGCGACTTGTCGGCCAGATTGTTGGGAAAGGTCCCCGCCTGGTTAGCGAGTGCCAGCAGTTTCAAAAGCTCAAACTCCGCGCGCGTGTTCACGTCTTTAGCTTCCTTAGCTGAGCTTGCGGCGAGGTTGTAGATTTCCTGGCGGTCGGCGAAATCTGTGTTCTCGGCTTTGAGACGCGCTCCGATAATCTGGCGCATCAGTTCATTTCGCCTCGTAGCGTCGTAATCAAGCAAAAGCCCACCGAAGAGCCAACCGGTAGTGCCGTTCGGTAAGTTGACGCGATACCAGTAGTCGGTCTTGCCGGCGACAGTATCCTGACTTGCCGAACGCGCAACAGCATTCACGACCGTGCCAAGCTTCAGTCTCGTCACCTCTTCGGCTGTAGTCTGCGGCGCCTTGCGCACACGCATAGCCGAAACACTCGTGATCTTCTCCAGCGCCGCATCCAACTTGATCTCATCCTGCTGATTGCTAAGCGTAAATATCGCGAGCGACAAGATTACTAATCCATATTTCATTCGCGAACTCCAGAGGTTATTGTAGGGGTGGCCCTCCGTGGCCACCCGTGATCGTTTTTCGATAGCGACGGGTGGCCACGGAGTGCCACCCCTACAAAAGATATGACGGTGCATTATAGTAGTTAGCGTTGACGAGGGAGGAGGAGCAAACCTGGCGGAGCTGGATCGTCAATTAGATTACTGGGACACGGAGGGGACGCGGAAGGCGTTTGCTCATCCGCTGAATCTGCAGCGAGTGGCTCAGTGGATGTCTCCTGAGAGTCGTATTCTCGATTTTGGTTGTGGGTATGGGCGGTGTTTAGGGGAGTTGTTTAATGCAGGTTACCGCAATCTAATCGGCGTCGATTTCTCACCTGCCATGCTCGCGGCTGCCCGCACGCGATTTCCCGAGATTACGTTTCAAGTGCTCGAAGACTCCAACATCCCATTGCCAGACTCGTCGGTAGACGGCGCGCTCCTGTTCAGCGTTCTAACCTGCATCCCGACTGACGACGGACAACGAAAGATCATCGCGGAGCTTCATCGCGTGTTAAAACCTGGCGGGCTCTTGTACATCAGCGATCTTGAGTTACAACACGACGAGCGAAATCTCTCCCGCTACGCACGTGATGAAGCGAAATATGGAACGTACGGGGTCTTCGATCTACCCGAAGGCGCCACTGTCCGACATCACGATCCCAAGTGGATCCAAACCCTCACGAGCAACTTCGAAACCGTCGCTCTCGATCACATCGAGGTCGTAACGATGAACGGCAACCCTGCTCAGGCCTTCCAATGGTTTGGAGTAAACCAATTGGAGACGTTGAGTAATAAATCTGCGTAATCTGTGGATTGTATTCGAACCTAAACCTCATTTCTCGGGTCATAATGAGTGCATGGCCGATGAGGCGGCATCACAACGCGAAAGCTGGTGGGTGTTGCAGGCGCAGTCTGGCAGCCACGAAGCTTTGAACGAGCTCTTTCGGAGCGTTCAGGAGCCGCTGTTTCGCTACATCGTGAGCCTTGTCAGAGATCAGCATCTGGCTGAAGACATCCTGCAGGAAGTCTTCATCCGGGTTTATCGCAAACTGCGCTGGCTGCAGGAGCCGAAAGCATTTCGCGCCTGGACTTACCAGATCGCGTCAAGAGAGGCGTTTAGATATTTGAACCGTGAACGACGTTGGACCGACCAGGTCCGCGATGAAGCGACTTTGACAGCACTGCCGGCGACCGACCACGAGCGCGAGTTTCCACGCGAGATGATCGAGAGCTTGCCGCAGTTGGTCGACAACCTGTCGCCGGCGAGTCGCGCGGTGGTGGTCCTGTTTTACTTGCATGAGATGTCGCTGATTGAAACGGCAGCCGTGTTGGATATTCCGCTCGGCACCGCGAAGTCGAGACTGGCGTACGGCCTCGAAAGCCTGCGCCGCACTTTCAAAGGAATGGAGAAGTGAAAATGCAGAACAGTTTAGAAGAGACAATCAATCCAAACGACAAATAAAACTTGCGTTGATCGTGTTTGCTGTCGTCGAGTTTATCGTCACAGCGTTTGTGCTGGGCCGCTACATCGTACAAAAGTGAAAGGGGATCGAAATGGAACAGACCGCAAACTTAGACGCCGTCAGGGCCGCGGCTTTGGCCCGCATTGACCGCAGTGAACGTAATTTCAAGCTGGCGTTCTACGGCGCGATGATCGTGGAAACAGCATTTGTCGTCAGCTTTCTACTGCTGGCTGACTTATCGAATCGCCTGCACTTATTGCTGCTGGTTTCAACGGTGAGCTGCTATTCGATAGTCGTGCTCGGCCTCTTCGCGCTCGGAGCGCACATCAATCGCGGCATCGCGCGTGTGTTGAAAGCGGTTGAGTTAGGTCAGTGATTACGTGGCACGTCGTTGAGGATTCCGGAAATTTCCGAAGGGATGGGAAGTGCATTCACTTCGTAGAAATCTCTAATGTTTCGCAGTACGGAAGGCGCGCCGGCAGACTTTCGGAGTTGGCTATTGTTGTGAATGGTCAGCACTATCTCCGGTAGACCGGCTTCGATGCGATTTTGTAATTCATGCTCTCTTTTGGCGCGCAGCTCGGAAGCGATGAAGACCTGCTCGTGGGCGGCGTTCATGTAATAGTCGCGATATTGGAAGGTGATTTGGCCCAGGACGATGAACGTAGCTACAGCGCCTATGAGCAGGCCACCGATGAATGTCAATGCGAACTTCCTCATAGTCACCTCCCGCTTCATTTTGAGTAATCTACCTGGGCCGGGTCAGTACCGCAACGCGGTAGCGTCGGGTCAGCTTTGTAATTACGTCCGACCCGACGTTACCGCGTTACGTTACTGACCCGATCTCCCGAAAGACTATTTGCGGCGGATTGAGTAGAGCATGTGTTCCGTGCGTATCAACAAACGTTCGCCCACGAGTGCCGGTGAAGCTTGCGTGAAGTCGTCAAGCGTGTTCACGTGCGATAGCTGGAATTGTTCCCCCGTTGTGATCACGAATGTTTGTCCTTCTTCACTCAAACAGAACAGTTTGCCGTTGTAGACCCACGGCGAGCTCGTAAAGTTCGCTGCTGCCGGATCGATTCGCGTTTTGTAAATCTGCTTCCCGGTCTTCGCGTCAAAACTATTCAGGATGCCGGTCTCAGTCAACGTATAAATCGCGCCTTGATAAGCGACGGACGACGGCAAATAAGTCCCGCCACGCGGCGCCGACCAAGCGATATACTCATTTGACGTCTGACCTTCCTTCAGCGAGATGTCTCCGGTCGCGCCGGGACGAATCGCAAACAACGCGCGACCGCGCCCGCCGTTAAGGTAAAGCAGACCTTCGTAAGCGAACGGCGTTGGCACCGGCGTCCCAGACACTCCCGACATGCGCCACAGCTCTTTCCCCGCCAGATCGTAAGTAACCACAACGTCTGGTCCAACCGCCACGATCTCGGTGCGCTGCGGGTGCTTCCAAACAAAAGGCGTCGACCATCCCGATTTCTGTACCGGCTCTCTTTTCCCACCGAGGTCGCGATTCGTGCGCCACACCTGCTTGCCTGTTTTCTTGTCGTATGCGGCGATGTACTGCTGCTTCTGGTTGTCGCTGAGGATGACGAGCAGGTTCCCGGCCAATGCAGGCGAGCTTCCGGTTCCCAGGTCGAGATAAATCGGATTATTTTCGAGCGGAGTGTTCCAGGCCTGATTGCCTTTCAAGTCGAAAGCCCACAGTCCGAGGTTCGCGACGTAGACGTAAATGAACTTGCCGTCAGTCACAGGAGTCTCGGAGATGAAACTGTTTTTGCGATGACGACCGCCCGGCGGCTGGCCTTTGTGAAATTCCTTCATCCATTCAACCTTGCCGCTCTTGAGGTTCAGACAATAGAGGAGATAGTGCAGCTTCACTTCGTGCGGGAGTTCGATGTCGCGCTCGTTCAAACGCTTGATGATCTCTTCCATCGAGAGACCTTGTTTTTCGAGTTCCGCGGCGTACTCGTTGCTGTACTCAGTGCCTGTCTGCGGCAGCTTCGACTTGCCTTCAGTGGTGACGGTGGTCACGTAGACTCTATCGCCAGTCACGATCGGCGAGGAAAAGCCGCGTCCTGGGATCTCCAGCGACCACTCGACGTTCTCCGTTTTGGACCAACGTTCGGCAAGCTTTGCGTTCGTTCCCACAGGATTCGAGTGCGGCCCCAGGAACTGCGGCCACGTCATATCCTGCGCGTTGGCTGTAAGTGACATGAGCAACACCAAAGCGACGTTGCACGAAAGGATGTAGAGTTTGCGATTATTTTGAAGGTTGGGGCGAATCATCGTTTCTCTCGTGTGTTTTGTAGGAATAGCGCGATAGGGTCATACGCAATAAACGTCTGAATGGTTTCTGATTGTTCATGTTATAGTGCCGGGCGCTCCATCATCGTCTGACCCAGAAACATAATAATGAAACGTATTCACGCAAGTCTTGCGCTCATTCTACTACTCTCGACCGCCTGTCTCGCCCAGGATTTCTCTGCCGCCAAAATCGATGACTACATTCGCGCTGAGATGCAGTCGCAGCAGATTCCCGGCGTGGCGTTGGCGGTAGTCAAAGACGGTAACGTCGTGCTGGCGCGCGGTTATGGATTTGCAAATGTCGAACACCAGGTGCCGGTAAAACCCGAAACGATTTTTCAGTCGGGCTCAACGGGCAAGCAGTTCACTGCTACTGCGGTGATGATGCTTGTGGAAGAAGGGAAGTTGAGTCTGGAAGACAAGATCACGAAATACTTTACTGGCGCGCCGGAGGCGTGGCGCGAGATTACCGTGCGACATATGCTCACGCACACGAGTGGGATGACTGATTATCCGCCGGACTTTGATATGCGGCGCGACTACACCGAAGACGATCTCTTCCAGCGCATCAAGACGATTCCACTCGCGTTTCAACCCGGCGAAAAGTGGAGCTACAGCAATATCGCCTATGTGATGCTCGGAATTCTCATTCATAAAGTCAGCGGCAAGTTTTATGGTGACTTTCTTCAGGAGCGAATTTTTAAGCCGCTCGGTATGTCGACCGCGCGCATCATTAGTGAAGCCGATATCATTCCGAACCGGGCGGCTGGTTATCGCCTCGTGAATGGTCAACTCAAGAATCAGAGTTGGGTGTCGCCAACGTTGAATACGACCGCTGATGGTGCTTTGTATCTGACAGTTTACGACATGGCGAAGTGGGATGCAGCGCTCTACACCGATAAGCTGCTCAAACGAACGACGCTCGAGCAGATGTGGACGCCCGTGAAGTTGAACAATGGCAAGACGCAGCCATACGGTTTTGGATGGTCACTTGGTGAGGTCCGCGGGCATCGCATCATCGAACATGGCGGTTCGTGGCAGGGATTCAAGGCGCAGATCACGCGTTATGTGGATGACAAGCTGACCGTAATTGTCTTTGCAAACCAGATCCGCGCAAATCAAACCAAACTCGCGCACGGCGTGGCGGCGATCATCAATCCCGAACTCAAGTAAAGAGTTTGAAAAACCAACCGTAAATGGGGCCACCGGCATTGGGCCACACGCTGAACACCATAAAACTGAGTGCTGCAAGGGCGAGGTTGACCATTCTGTAGATGGAGCCCATGTAAAACGCGGCTACGATGACGCTAGCGATCCAACACGAGACCACACCGACTGCGTAAAGGATGATCGTCATCCAAATGGGCGCGCCCGCTGCAAACTCGTGTATGACCGGCGCTATGAAAGCCGACCAACCGACCTGCACAAAGCCGCTAAAGATAAGTCCGGTGATCACATACGCATCGAAGTGATCGTCGAGATTCATGCGGAAGATGCGCTGCAGCAAGGCCAGCACGCAGGCGGTCAAAATCACTGCCGTCCAAAAGATCCAATAACCCTTTGCTAAGCGCAACGCCATTATCGCCCTGCCCATCGGCCACAGCAGCAGCGCGATAAACCCGAGAAAAACCGCGTTCAGAACGATCGCGAAGAGGTAGTCGAAGAACTCTTTCTGATCCTCATGCAGTAACCATTTGGAAAACTGTCCCATATCAATTCTTTGCTCGAAGGCAAAGAACAAGTCAGGAAGAGGGCTTGCCCCCGCTGTTCCCAGAGCGGGAGCAAGCCCCTCTTCCTGACTTGTTACTATCCACCTTACTACTTAAAGCCCCACTTCCGTAGCGCGCGGTCGCGGCGGCAGACCGACAATGGACGCGCTTTGGCGCTTTCGATTTTGATGACTTTCTCCGATGCGCGATCCACGACCACGCGGAGACACGCGCAACCATAGCCATAATGTACGTTCGTTTCGATCCATTGGGACGGTGAGAACTCCGGCCAATCTCCGTCGGCCTGATGTCCACCCTGGACACCGATGATCCACTCGGCATCACGATCGTGAAGCGAGGCGTTCCCGGGCGTGGGATTGCTGAACCAGCCACACCGCATTTCGGATTTCTCGAGTGTGGGCGTATTTGGTGTTCGCGGTTGCGCGTTGACGACAGCGATTGCGAGCAGCAGGAAGGTAGCGAGTTTGAGTTTCATAAGCGTCACTTTTTTGAAGAGCGTTTTGACTTCGACTTTCTTGATCCTTGCTCCTTTGTCAGGTCCACGATTTTATTATCTCTCAATTGTTACACCGGTACGAACTCGAGTGTCGTGAGTACGCGCTCCGGTTCTTTGAAGCCTTCAATCCACTTCCGCGAGCCTTTTGTATTGTATTTCTTTGCGAAGGCGACGGTCACCGCATCGCGCAGGCGGGGGCTGCGGACGAGCTTGCCCACAACAGGGATTTCGAGATCGTCGATCTGGATTGTTCCATTCGGTTGTTTTCGAAAGGCGCGGAACCAGCCGGTTGGCTTGTCGTTCCACGAGCGCGCAAAGATTCTGTCGTCGACGACCACGATCCAGACGCCCGTGTAGCGATGCTCAGTCCCGGCGCGAACACCCATGATCTTCGCGCCTCGTGCTGCTTCGACGATGTCTCCAATGAACATAGTTTCAACGGGAACGACTGTAGGGGCGGCACTCCGTGGCCGCCCGTCGTTCGGCTCTGACACTTCTCGGAGGACGGGCGGCCACGGAGT
>DATENQ010000188.1:0-10218 GCA_035275005.1 Pyrinomonadaceae bacterium
CACTGAGCCGAGTGCATTGATGTAAACGCCGATACTTCCCTGCTCGGCAACAGCAGTGGATATCGAGACACCTGGTTGCGGTGGCGCTGATTTCGCGGCGGCCGCGACGGTTGCTCTTTGTCGATGCTGGAGAATGAGAAAACCGGTGAGAGCAACGATCAGAAACAGTACGAGCATGGCCCACGGGCGGCGCTTTCGTCTGCGTGGCGGTGGTGGCGGTTGCTCCTCTTCTTCTAACGGCTCATCCATGACCGAGATGTTAGGAGAAACTGGAGTTTGCTTCTTCTAGTTGTTTGCGCTGCTTGTCAGGTTATTGCTGGGTAGGATTACTTAGCTACAGATTTACGCGGATGACACAGGATAAGAAAAAAAGAAATGTGGGTGAACCACCCCGTGAGCCCGTTTCGTTGGTCCACCCACATTCAAAACACAGGGACCTCCCCCTCTCGCTTGATGTATGCCCTGTGTTCTATCGGAGAAGAACGTCTCTGACTACAACGCGGAGATACTAGCGCGCCGCAGGATTTAGTTCTTACAGTTTCTTGTCGCATTTATCAGCTATTTGCTGTTAGACCGAGGTCCAGGTACTGATAGAACTCCGTCTCACCACCTTCAAAGTGATGACCGCGCGCTTTCACCGCGTACAAGCGTTTGGCGCCTGGCGTCGCTTCGTACAACGACTTCGCTTCACTGAAAGGCGCGCTATCGTCGTTAATCGCATTCACAAAAATGATCGGGGTCTGTTTGAGTTTCTTCAGGTACTGACGTGCATCGAAGACCTTCTCATGCGGCGTCCCGTGCGTGATATAGATGACCGCATCAGATGGTTTCCACGCGAGCTCGCCATACATCGGCAGACTGATCGCAACGACCCTGTTTACGGGCAAGCTGAACTCCGGTTGCGACGCAACGATCACGCTGTAGCCCGCGCCGAGGGACCAGCCGGCCAGGACCAGCGGTGTTTTGCTGTCGATGCCCGGTTGCGCGAGTGATAGTCGTGCGATCGCGTCGTAGTCACGTGTGAGTTGTTCGCTCGCAATCGGTTTCTGCGGGCTCGCAAAGTTCACTAAATATTCCTTCACATCAACACCGACGACCGTAATGCCGGTCGCGGCAATGTGGGCCGCTATGTCTGCGCAAAACGGGCTCCACCCTCCATCGCCGCTCGTAAAAAGAACGAGTGGTTGATTGCGTGCATTCTCCTGTTGGTAAAGCTGCAGATTGAGTGGTGGACCACTGCGAATGGTCACCTGAAACGTCGAATGTTTGACTTCGTGCGACAGCTCTTCCGGAGTGACGTGGTGATAAAAACCGTGATACCACCTCACTGCGTACACAGACACGGCGCAGGTAATGAGAACCAGGGCCAGTAATCCATATTTGATCCGTTTCATCCGTGGCTCCTCATCCACGTGACCGCATCTCCAAGCGCTGTATAAAACTCCTCGCGGGCGCCACTAAATCGGTGATTACTCGCCTTGATCAGCACGTACTTCTTCGGATCCCTGGCAGTAGCAAACAACGCGGTGCCAACCTTCTGCGGACTCGCCGTGTCAGACGTGCTTTGGATCATCACCAGCGGCACCGGCGCAATCTCGGCCAGCACGTCTTCACTCCGAAATCCGTAAAACGTATTCCCTTGCACGTTGAGATTCGCATGATTTGCGCCGATACCACTGACGAGCTGGTTTTGTTTCGGCAAGCCGATGGATATGACTCCGGCCCAGTTAGCTCGTGTCTGAGCATCCGAGCCAACCGCGATCGCAAAGCCTGCGCCGAGCGACCAACCGTAGATATAAACCGGTGTCGTCGATTCAACTCTCGCATAAACACGAAGCGGTCGAGCAACATCTGCGTAATCGCGCGCAAGCTGATTGATGGTCAACGGATTCTTCAAAGACGAAAACTCACGCAAATACACCTTGGAATCAATTCCCGCGACCGCGAAACCAATGTGGGCCAACTGTTGTGCAGTGCGCGGCGCCAGTCCGCGCCAGCCACCGTCTCCACATGCATAGATCGCCGGCTTCGCGGGCTTATCACCTCGCGGGCGATAAAAGTGAACTCTGAACTGTTGCCCTCTGATGCTGACGTCGCGATCTTCCGTAACGACATCAGGCCACGTCTTCACATCGTCCGGGTCGTAGTGATCAGGAGGCTCCTGCGCCACGACACGCGTTACGACGACGAGGAAAGCAAAGCCCAGAAGAATCCAACGATGAATGAGGCTGCGTGTTTCCATGTTCTGATCTTTTCGTGAAAACCCCTGTGCCCGAGCAGCGTCTCGAACGTGATCGCGTTGCGCACCTGAATTACTGCATAAAGCATGCTCAGCGACAGCCGGCGTTGATTGAAACAGAAATATCGCGGCTCCCAGATGTGCGGGTGATACTTGGCTTTGTAGCGATACAGAAGTTTGAAATCGTAATTGAGATTGACGCGCTCGTAGACGAAACGCATGACGCGCGCCAGCACCGGATGGTTATCAAGATCCGGATCGTCGAGCAGCGCCAGCGGCGCAAGCCCCATTGATGCCATGCGACATCCCTCGTCGTGTAGCAATCGAAGGATCTCCGTCGTTAAGAGTTCCATCGTGCCACGCACGGCATCGGGCCTGCGCCGCGTTACGTCAAGATAGTAACCACTGCGGCCATAGATCGGCTCGCAGACAATAAAGCCCTCGATTCGCTTTCCCGATCGGCCGATGAAATATCGCTTCGCCGATGGATGGTCCAGGCCCAACGAGCCGAGCACAAATCCGAGCTCGTGATTGCCTCGACCTTTCAGCCATTCAGCGGAGATCTCCCGCAGCTCGTCGTTAATTTCTTTCGCGTCTTTTGCAAACGGATGATGTTCACTTACTACAACTCCAGCGCGTCTTGCTTTGTTCGTCGCCGCACGGACCAGTTCCATCTTGCCGCCGGCCAGTGTGAAGTGATCCAGATCGAAGATTGCTTCTTTCCCAATCTGCACGTCGCCAAAGTCTTCCTGGCGAAATGCGTTCAGCATCGGCGGCGAAACCTGGTACGCGCCCACCGGTCTCATCATGGCACTCGTGAATTCATGGATGAGCCGGCGCGCCTGGTGTGGCGCGCATACCGGATCGCCGGCGATCAAGGCTACTCCGGCCCTAACCTGATAAGCGAGAAATCCATCTACGCCAGGCGACGTGAAATAGGATTTGGGTCCTTCGAGCAACACATACGAGTTTGAGCTTGTGCCGTAACGCCGGACCCACGAATCGAGTTTCGCTTGCGGTACTTGCATCGCTGGAATCATCAGTAACTCAACTTGTTATGCCGGTGGTGGCGATGATGACGATGATGTTTATGGTGATGCCCGTAGTTCTTGTCGTGCTTGTCGCGCGCGCTGGCGGTGCCTGATTGCAAACCGAGTGTTGCGGCGCCGAATAGCAACGCGCTTCCGAGTAAAAACGAAACCAGTCTCTTCATGATTAAGCCTTCCTTTCAGATATCGAACTCCACACCGCAATTCGCAACGGCCATGCCGAAGAAGCCTGTTTAGAAACGCGGCAGCGCTTGCGTCTTTGCGTCTTTGCGCGAGAGATCTTCTCGATATTGAGCGTGGCCGCTTTGTTGAAGTAAACAAAAACGCCACACCGCAAAAATCTGAAAGATTCAGCGGAGCCGTTTGTGCTTGTGTGTGTTTGTATGGAACTCCTGCTGATCAAATACGGACTTGTCGCAGTGTTTCTGGCGGCGATGTTGGAGGCCGATGTGATACCGGTGCTGGCGGGGGTGGCGGCGCATCACGGTTACTTCGATCCGGTTGTTGCGGTTGTCGCAGCCAGTTTCGGAGCACTCACCGGCGACTGTGTTTGGTTCTACGTGGGACGCAGCAACGCGATCAGGAACAGCAAGCTGATGCGACGACTGAGATCGAAAGGTGAAACTCTCTTTCGTCGCGTCGGACACTGGCAGATACCCGCGTCACATGTTGTCTACGGAACGCGCGTTGCCACGATGACCTTCCTGGGGGCGCGAGGCTCGGCGATTGGCAGATTTGTGTTGGTTGATGGAGTGTCATGTTTGGCATTAACGACACTGCTCTTCGCCCTGGGCTTCGCGCTCAGCGCCAGTGTCTCCATGGTTCTCGTTAACGTGCGGCGAGTGGAAATCGTCTTGCTCGTCTGCGTTGCGTGTTTTGCTTTTTACCTGCTCAGGCCGCGCGATGCGAACATTTAAGCTCCACACAAAAACAACGCTGCTGAGCTCGGTGATCATCGTGGCCATGCTGGTCGCGGCACTGGTAATCACCAGCGCCGCGATCGCCAACATCGAGCGCAACGACGACCAGACCCTGGCTGAGATTCAGGCGCGCGACCTGGCCCAACACATCACCGACATCGGCTCACATGACCCCGAAATGCTCGCGCGCGCTGCCAACCTAATCAAAGGATCGCGACCGAACATACTCGGCGTGCGCGTTTGGGAGCTCTCGCACGGAGAATTCATCGAGAAGGCAGCGGCAAACGGGAGCATACCCGCGACGGCGATACCTGAAAACAGCAAGAACGCGCTGATTCGTGGTAGTGGATTAACGATCGCCAGCATTGTTCCTTCGACATACCGCGTCTTCGCAATCACGTATGAGAACGGCCACGTAAATGGCGCTGTCGAAATCGTGCAACGCTTCGACAATATCTGGCCGGTCGCCTTTCGCTACCTACGAAGCGTGATCTGGATGTCGCTGATAGCGATCACACTCGTGCTGCTTGGCACGTATTACCTGTTTCGGCAACTACAGTTGACAACAAAACTCGAGACCGAGCAGACCACACTTCAACAACGCGTTCGCGACGCCACCAACGAGCTACAAAAACGAAATCAACAACTCCAGGAGACTAATCTTGAACTCTGGCACACAAACCGCCGCATGAACGAGTTGGGCCGTCTCGCCGCCGCCGGTCAAACGGCCGCTCACTTCGCACACGAAGTCGGCACGCCTCTCAACCTGATCAGCGGTCACGTGCAATTGCTCAAATCGGATCTGGATCGCGATCCGCGCGACGCCGAGTCGCGCATAAAAACCATCAGCGCGCAAATCGAGCGCATAGAACGAATCGTGCGCCGCATGCTCGACAAAACGAGGTTTGAAACAGAGCTCGCGCCACTCGATCTGAATGCAGTGTTGCGCAAACTGTGTGATGCGATGTCGCCGGCGTTCGACAAGCGCAACATCCGTCTGGTCGAAAGCTTTGCCGACAAACTGCCGCTCATGGCCGGTTCGTCAGACCGCTTGCAGCAACTCTTTTTGAACCTCATCAACAACAGTCTCGATGCCATGTCGGAAGGTGGTGAGATTCGTATTCGCACAGCGCTCGAAGGCAGGAACGGCAAAGCACAACGCATCGTCGTCGATTTCACTGACACCGGATCCGGAATGACTCCCCAGGTGATGAGTCACATCTTCGATCCACTCTACACGACTAAAGATCGAGGACAGGGCACGGGCCTGGGACTGGTGATAGTCAATCAAGTCGTAACGGAGCTCGGCGGCACTGTTGAAGTCGAGAGCGACCTCGGCGAAGGCACGCGCTTTCGTCTGACTTTTCCGGCGATACCGAATGACGCATCCGTGGTCATCGAGCAACAGGAGCATGCGATGCAGTTAGGTGTTTAGCGATGAAACATATTCTTGTAGTCGACGACGATCAGGATTCATGCGAGCTGCTGCGCGAGATCTTCTGCGCGGAAGGCTGGCACGTCGACACAGCGCTGAGCCCGTCGCAGGCATTCAGCGTCGCTGAGAAAGAGAAGATCGATCTCGTTGTCAGCGACGTAAATCTCGAAGCAAATCAATCGGGACTGGATCTGTTGAAAGACTTGCGAACGCAGTGTCCGGTGATTTTAGTAACCGGATTCGGCACGCTCGACTCCGCTGTCGAAGCGGCGCGCGAAGGCGCGTGGGATTTTATTTCCAAGCCGTTCAAGGTCCAGGAAGTGGTGGCGATTGCGCGTCGCGCACTCGACCACGATCGAAACGGCGGCGCCACCGATCGCGGAGCGGAGCAACTTTCCGCGCGTTACGAACAAGGCGGACTGCTCGGGCGCTCGCCCGTCATGATCGGACTCTACAAGGAGATCGCGCGCGTGGCGCCGACGCGCTCGACCATTCTCATCGCCGGCGAGTCGGGAGCCGGAAAAGAGCTGGTGGCGCGATCGATTCACCAACACAGCACACGTTCGACCGGCGAGTTCGTCGCCGTGAACTGTGGCGCGCTTACCGAAACGCTCCTGGAAGCGGAGCTCTTTGGTCATGTGCGTGGCGCGTTTACGGGCGCCGTCAGCGATCGCAAAGGTCTCTGGGAAGAAGCCGCGGGAGGAACACTCTTTCTCGACGAGATCGGCGAGACCAGCCCCGCGTTCCAGGTAAAACTACTGCGCGCGCTGCAGGAAGGAGAGATCAGGCGAGTAGGCGCATCGCGAGCGACGCAAGTAGACGCGCGCATCCTTGCGGCCACAAACAGAAACCTGGACCAGGACGTCAAGGCGGGAAAGTTTCGCGAGGATCTTTTTTACCGGCTCAGCGTCGTGACTCTGCGTGTTCCGGCATTGAAAGAACGGCGCACGGACATCCCGCTGCTGGCCGAGCGTTTTCTTGCAGTGGTGGCGGACCGCGAGGGACAGAGGAAACTGACTCTCTCGGAAGAAGCAGTCAGAACCCTCGTGGCTTACGACTGGCCGGGCAACGTGCGCGAACTCGAATCAGCGATCGAATACGCGGTGCTGCACGCGCGCGGGCACGACATCGCTCCCGAAGATCTGCCGGAAAAACTTCAGTCGGCGCAAGTCCGCACCGCGGCACGCTCGCCGCTGTCTGCTCTCTTCGAAGATCTGCCGGTGCTCGACGAGCTTGAACGACGTTACCTGTTGTATGTGCTCGAGGTCGCCGGCGGTAACCGCACACGCGCCGCCGAGATCCTCGGCATCGATCGACGCACGCTTTACCGAATGATTGAACGCTACGGGATCGACACCAACGGCGCCTAATGCCACTGTGGCTATTTTGCCTGGCGGCACAAAAAGCCACAGTCCGGAGTCAGTACCGCCTGCGGTAGCGGGTGGGTCAGCGAACAACCCTTTCGCATGCTAAACAGGGCTCGCATGCGACTTTGCTGACCCACCTGCGACCGCAAGCGGTACTGACATGGAAATTGCCGTGGCGTGAATTGTGATGCGTTTGCGGCTGAATCTACAGCAAAAATTTCTGCTACTTGTGGCTGGTTCGATGTCGCTGATCCTGCTCGCTTCATCGTACCTCCACAGTGGCAGAATCCGATCGATAGTCGAAAAAGATCACTACGACAATGCCGTCAATCAAACAGTTGCGCTTAGCAACCGGATCGCGAAGTACAACTATTTCTCAAACCTCGACGATCTTCAGCAGGAGATGCAACTGGTTGTCAGCTCGCGGCCGGACTTCAAGCAGATCGATGTTTACGAGGAGCAACAGCTAATCGCCACCACCGGCGCCTCAGACCCAAACAACGGCGACTTCTGGGTTATCACGACGCCGATCACAAACGCCCAACACAGCGGCGTGATCAAAGCCCTCGTACTCAAAAGCTATCATCGAAAGTTAGTCAGCAATCTCCATCGCGAGTACAACCTCGTCCTGATGGGCGCCGTGGTTGCGTCGGTGCTCCTGTTGTATCTGCTCTTCACCTATTTCTTTCGCAAACCGCTGAAAGACATCGTTCAAACGATGGTCCATACTCGCAAAGGTGATCTTTCGGCGCGCGCTCCTGTTTACCGCGACGACGAGCTGGGAGAAATCGCCGTTGGCTTTAATCAAATGATGGACGACATCGCATCGAGATCACGCGAGCGTGAGGAGTTGATGCATCAGATCAGCAGTTTAAATAACGAGCTCGTGAAAAAGGTGATGCTGGCCACGACCGAACTGCGGGCCGCCAATGGAAATCTGATCCGCACGCAGCAGCGTCTATCACATGCCGAACGGCTCGCAGCTATCGGCCAGGTGACTGCTTCCCTTGCCCACGAGATCGGGACACCACTGAATGCGATTGCCGGTCACCTGCAACTACTCGATCGAAAACATCCGACCTGTGTCGACACGCAACGGCGGCTGAAGATCATTAACGCCCAACTCGCTTCGATCGTGCAAACAGTGAAAAGCCTGCTCGAACGAACGCACCGGCGTCCGATCAATCCGCAGCTCACGGACATCAACAAGATCATCGAAGAGCTGGCACTGCTCGTGGCTCCTCTTTTTGAGTCGCACAATATTCATGTTTCGCAGAATCTGGATCCGGAACTGCCTTGTGTCCTGGCTGACCACGAGAGTTTGCACCAGGTGTTTCTGAATCTCGTCAACAATAGTATTGATGCAATGCCGGATGGTGGTGAGATGCGATTTGTAACCAGGTATATCGAGCGCGCGGAGCTGATCGAAGTGCGATTTATCGACTCCGGCATGGGCATATGCGACGACGCTCAGGATCATCTGTTCGAACCGATGTGGACCACTAAAAAGTCCGGCAGTGGTCTTGGTCTCGCCATTGCGCGTGAGATCGTACTCGAACACGGTGGCGAAATCGGATGCATCATGGAAGTAGAGAAGGGGGCCGAGTTTCGAGTGGTGCTGCCGGTAGTCGAAGCAAATGAGGTGAGTGCAGATGCCGCGTAAGATCCCGCAAATCCTGACTGTCGACGACGATTCGGTGACGTGCGAACTTCTCTGCGAAGTTTTCACACGCGAGGGTTTTGGAGCGACTTTCGCGAATAGCGGTGAGGCGGCGCTCGCGGCGGTGGCGCGGCAACGTCCCGACATTCTTCTCAGCGACATTCGCATGAAGACACGGCTCGATGGCCTATCGCTGCTGGAGATCGTTCGTCGCGAGTATCCGTCGGTTCCGGTCGTGCTGATGACGGCTTTTGGATCGATTGAGACTGCGGTGAGAGCAGTCAAGGAAGGTGCTTTTGATTACATAAGTAAGCCCTTCAATATCGACGAGCTGGTCGCGATTGTCCGGCGGGCGCTCTCAAACGGAAATGGTAAACAGATCGCATCCGATCTCGATGATGAAGAGCGCGGTTCGGGACTGATTGGACGCACTCCTTCAATGCTCGAAATCTATAAGATGATCGCTCGCGTTTCGGATTCACCAGCCGCGGTGCTGATCTCCGGCGAGTCAGGGACGGGCAAAGAACTGGTCGCGCGCGCGATTCATAACCATGGCGCGCGATCGACTGAACCGTTTGTCGCGGTAAACTGCGGCGCGCTTACGGAGACACTGCTCGAGTCGGAATTGTTCGGACACGTTAAGGGCTCATTCACCGGCGCGATCGCGAACAAGCGCGGCATTTTCGAGCAAGCGGGTGAAGGCACTGTGTTTCTCGACGAGATAAGCGAGACCAGCGCCGGCTTGCAGGTTAAGTTGTTGCGGGTGTTGCAGGAACGCGAGGTGGTTCCGGTCGGTAGCACGGACCCGATCAAAGTTAGAGCGCGTGTCATCGCGGCGAGTAATTCAGACCTGGAGAAGCTTTCGTCTTCGGGCGCATTTCGAGGAGATTTACTCTATCGTCTGAACGTCATTCAACTGCATCTGCCGCCGTTGCGAGAGCGTCGTGAAGACATTCATCTTCTCGTCGCGCATTTTTTGCGGAAGCACGCGCCTGGTCCGAGTGCAACTATCACGCTTGATAAAGAGACGATGCACAGCCTTACCGCATACTCGTGGCCCGGCAACGTGCGTGAACTGGAAAACGTGATCGAGCGTGCTGTTACGCTGAGCCAGGGTGGCGTTGTGACGATTGAAGATCTGCCGCAACGCATACGCCTGCAACAATCACACGATACGCCGCCACTCTCCGCTGACGATCTCGCCGGGCTGTTTACTGGTCTACCTAATCTTGATGAGATTGAGCGCCGTTACATCCTCCACGTGCTCGACGCCACCGGCAACAATCGAAAACGAACCGCCGAGGTCCTGGGCATCAATCGCAAGACGCTCTACCGCATGGCCGCGCGCTTTCAAATCGAATTTCGAGTCTAAATATATCGCCACAAAAAGGCACAAATGGACATTAGAAAAAGATCGGAACAGAAAATAGAACAACTCTGAATAGAACAACTCTGAATAGAACAACTCTGAATAGAACAACTCTGAATAGAACAACCTCAGAAAAGAGAACAAGTCAGGAAGAGGGGCTTGCCCCCGCTGCTAGTTGA
>DATENQ010000189.1:0-5212 GCA_035275005.1 Pyrinomonadaceae bacterium
GAGGATCGATCTCGATTCTGGGCTGCGCGCCGCGCTGCAATTGCTTGCTGCGCTTCGCGGCGAGGATTATCAGACGGTATTTCGAATCAACTTCCGTCCCCCCAGTTCCGTCAACTTCCGTATCAATCAAATCTGTCACTCCGATGCTCCTTCTCTCATGACTCTAAAATTGAATTACTTTTGAATTTTTCAATCACTTCCAGAACCAAACTCTCCTGGCGCATGCAACGCGCGCGTTCCGCATAAATGATCGAAGCCAGTTGGTCCGACGCCCGCTTGATCTCGTCGTTGATGATCACGTAATCGAATGCAGAGTATTGCTTCAACTCATCCGGCGCATTGCGCAAACGAACCGCCAGCTGCTCGGGCGAGTCCGTGCCTCTCGCGATCAGTCTTTGCTTCAATACTTCATACGAGGGCGGCAGGATAAAGATACTTACCGAATCCATCAGCAACTGTCGCACGCTCGCCGCGCCCTGAACATCAACCTCGAGGATGATATCGGCGCCGGCGTTGGTCTCTTCGATGACCTGGCTCTTCGCAGTGCCGTAAAAATTTCCGTGTACGCAGGCCCATTCGAGGAACTCGCCCGCAGCCACCATTTCATCGAAAGTATCGCGGTTAACAAAAAAATACTCGCGGCCATCGACCTCCCCCTGCCGTGGCACACGAGTCGTGTATGAGACAGAATAGCTAAGATTTCCCACATCTTCCAGCACGTGGCGGATGATGGTGCCTTTGCCGCCGCCCGACGGTGAACTAACGACGAAGAGCGTGCCTCGCGAAGTGGCATGGCTGACTGTTCCAGGCGTTTCCAGTTCTTTCACTCTACTCGACATTCTGAACCTGCTCACGCAGTTTCTCCACCTCCGCTTTGATAGCCAAGCCCGCCTCCTTAATTACAAGATCGGTGGATTTTGAGAGGGTGGTGTTGGCTTCGCGATTGAGTTCCTGGAGCAGGAAATCAAGCATCTTGCCGGCCTCACCCGGAGCATCGAGCGCTTCCTGAAACTGTGACAGGTGACTGCGCAACCGGACCATCTCTTCACTCACGTCACTGCGATCCGCGAGGTAAGCGACTTCCTGGGCCAGTCTTACCGGATCGATCTCGACCATCTGCCCACCGCGATTCAGCAGTTCTCCGATCCGTTTTTGTAAGCGTTGACGATAAGCATCGGCGAGACCGGCGGCGGAAGCTTCGATCACGGGCACGAGCGCTTCGATCTTTCGGACGCGGTCGCGCAGCTCGTTCTTGAGCGCTTCGCCTTCCTGCTCACGCATCTTCTCGAGCTCGTTAAGAGCATGGTCCAATGCCTGTTCGAGCGCTGTGATCATTCGTTCGTCGATGCCGTTGCGAGCAGGTTGAAGCGCGCCGGGAATGCGGGCTATCGCATTGATGTCAAGCTCACCGGCGATATTGAAATCTTGTTGGAGTTGTTTCAGCGCATTGACGTAGCCGGCGATCAGGGGACGGTTTAATTCGTAAGCTACCTGCGCGGCGCGCTCCATGCTGACGGTGACGTCAACGCGCCCGCGCGACAGTCGCGAGGTGATCCGTTTCTTGATTGACGGTTCGACGGAGGCCAGCTCTGAACCAACGCGGAGATGGATGTCGAGGAAGCGATTGTTGACGGTCTTCAGGTCAACGGAGACGGAGAAATCATCGCCCGCCACCATCCCCTTGCCGTATCCGGTCATTGATTTCATCGTTATGCAATCTGTGTAATCTGTGGAAGCTCTTCTTCGTCAGCGAATTGAAGCTCATAAAGCTTTTGATATTTCCCGCCCTGGCGCAGCAGTTCCGCGTGAGTGCCCATCTCTATGATACGTCCGGCTTCCATCACCACGATAGCGTCCGCGCGTCTCACCGTCGACAGCCGGTGCGCAATCACGATCGTGGTCCGGTTCCGTACCAGGTTGCTGATGGCGCTCTGGACCAGACGCTCCGACTCCGCGTCGAGTGCGGAGGTAGCCTCATCCAAAATCAGGACTGGCGCATTAACTAGAATTGCACGGGCGATGGCGAGGCGCTGGCGCTGGCCGCCGGAAAGAAAGATGCCGCGCTCGCCGACAATCGTATCGTAACCATCGGGTAATTCGCGAATGAAGTCGTGCGCAAACGCGATCAGCGCAGCCTCTTCAATCTCCCTGTCGCTCGCCTCAGGCTTGCCGTACGCGATGTTATGACGCACCGTGTCGTTGAAAAGCACCGTCTCCTGAGTGACAAGCGCGATCTGTTTTCTTAGGCTTGAGATCGTGACGTCGCGAAGATCGGTGCCATCCCACAACACCGCTCCCGAGCTCGGATCGTGAAAACGTGGCAGCAGCTTCGTCAGCGTCGACTTTCCGCCACCCGACTCGCCCACCAGCGCCACCATCGTCCCTGCCGGTACCTTCAAACTCACGTCACGCAAAACCGAGCGCGACTCATTCGCATAACCAAACGAAACATTGCGCAGCTCGATCTCTTTCTTGAGCACGGGAAGCTCCGCGGCCGCCGGCTTTTCTTTTATCTCTGCGTGCTCGTCCATCACTTCCCAAACGTGATGAGCGGCTGCCAACGCCTGCTCCATGCTGTTCTGGAGTCGCGAAAGCTTGCGCATCGGGTCGTAACTGCGAAACAGAAAGAAGAGGAACGTCACGAACTGCGCCGTGTTCATGTGGCCCGCCATGATTTCACGCTGGCCAAAAAACAGCAGCGCCACGACAAAAAGAATTCCGATCATCTCGATCGTCGGCGGTGAAGCACCGGCGATACTCGCGCTCCGTAGATTTGCTTTGACGATTCTCTTCGCGACGTGGGTGAAGCGTTCTGACTCGCGCTTCTCCGCGCGATACGCTTTAACGATCCCCTGGTTCGCGAGCGCCTCCTGCGCCGTGTCAGTCAGTTCTTTGCTGCCTTCAAAACTCTCACGCGCGAGATTACGCAGAGCCTTGCCAAACTTCGCGGTGAGCACTGCGATAATCGGAGCGATGGCCAGCGATCCTAGCGTCAGTCGCCAACTGTAATAAAATGACGCCGCGAGGAACGCGATGAGCGTGAAACTCTCGCGTAACATGTCTCGGATAGTACTGGTGACTGCTATCTCAATGGCGGCAGCGCTGGAGACGAGCCTGGAAACGAGGTAGTTGGTGCGATGTCGTTCGAAAAAAGTTGCGGACTGCGCCAGCAGGTGGCTATATAAATCCTGGCGCAGCTTGAGCACGGCCGACTGGCCGATGCGCGCCATCAGGTAAGTGGAGAAGTATTCCGCGACACCCTTGGCCAGAGTGAAAACGATCAACAGGATGGAGATCATTTTCCACGCGCCCAGCGGGGCTTCTGGAATTAAGTGTTGCAGACCGAAAATCGTAGGGGTACGCTGACCTATGCCCTGAACAAAAGCCTGATCGAAGATTGGCACGATCAAACCGCCGATGGCGCTCTCAAGCACTCCCACCAGCAGCATCGCGAGAGTAGCCAATGTGAAGGTTGGCCAGTGAGGTCTCAAATACTTTAACAGGCGGCGAAGATCACGCATCTCTGGTTGCGAAAATCTCTGATCAGTTGCTATAAGGGAGGTAGTAAAACGGTCCTAAACCGTAAGGGAGAACTATACTTACCCCCACTTATTTGCGTCAAGGCTGACTGATTTGCTCGACTTCTTTACTGGGCATGAACTCATGCAAATCGCTTCCCCGGATGAGTCTGCAAAAAATAGGTTATAATTTCAGCCGCTAGTATCGGACGGCGTAATCAGATCCCCTCCGACAGGATCAGACATTGGCACAAACAGCGACACCCAACAACAAACACGCAGGTAAACGTCTTCTGATAGCAGACGACGATACCGACATGAGACTTCTACTGGCCGAGTACTTTCGCCGGCTGGGCTTCACCGTTGAAGAACGTGAAAGCGGGATGGCGGCTCTCGAGGCCACCATCGCGGGCAGATTTGACTGCTTCATCTTCGACGTCTCGATGCCGGGCATGTCAGGCATCGAGTTACTCAAACGAGTTCGCGACCGAGGCATTCAGACACCGGCCTTGTTCCTGACCGCACACGACGCGCTCTCCGATAAGGTCGCGGGTTTTGAGGCCGGCGCCGACGATTACCTGGCGAAGCCGTTTAGCCCGCGCGAGCTCGAATATCGCGTCGAGGCCTTGTTGCGACGAGGCGGCGCTGCGCCGGCGGAACAGGATGGCGAACGGATCGAAGTCGGCGACCTTGTGATCGACAAGCGACGCCATGAAGTGATCCGCAACGGTTCGCGCGTAGATCTGACGCCGCTCGAGTTTCAGATTCTCGAACTGCTCGCGTCCGAGCCCGGCAGAGCCTGGTCCAGAAACGCGTTGCTCGATCGAGTTTGGAGCACCGACTACGAAGGTTATCAACGCAACATCGATCCACACATCAACCGCTTGCGTAAGAAGCTTGAGACGGATCCCAAGAACCCGCGCTATGTGCTGACTGTTCGTGGGGTCGGTTACAAGCTCAACGAGATTCCGTAGGCATGTTGTGGTTGATCGGATCGGGCCTGGTTATTCTCTGGATTCCCCTGCAACTCTTCGCGCCGCGCGGCTGGACGCCGATGCTGTTGCTTGCGGGAATTACCATACTGATCATCCAAACCGCCGCTTATCGCAAGACGAAAAGCCACAGATAATCCGTGTAATCGGTGTAATCTGTGGCTAAATTCGTCTTGACCTACCTACAGCCTTCGGCAACAATGCGCCTGTTTGAGGCATCAAGTGACTAGTAGTCAAGCCTTTCTTTCCCAGATTTGTAGAATTAGGAGTAGTTTCACCATGACTTTCAGACGCATTGGTCGACATTTCGTTTTTGCGCTCAGCACTTGTTTACTGTTTGTGTCTGTTGCAGTTGCCCAGCAGGACGTGGAACGGAAGACCGTCGCGATAACTTACCCGCTGGACGAAACGGTTACAGTCAAATTTCGCGGTACTACCCTGTTGCCGCGCTTGAAGGGCGAGGCCAAGGTGAAGCGTGCCGGGCGACGCGGCACACGAGTGGAATTGAGCATCGACGATCTGCCGCGCGCGTCGGAACTGGGAGGTATTTACACGACCTACATCCTCTGGGCCATCTCACCTGAAGGCCACGTCGACAACCTGGGCGAGATCAAGCGCAGTGGCAGTACCTTTGTGAATTCAAAACTGGATGTCACAACGCCGCTGCAGACTTTCGCTCTCATCATGACGGCCGAGCCACAT
>DATENQ010000190.1:0-8911 GCA_035275005.1 Pyrinomonadaceae bacterium
CATGGCAACCTACAGAGATCCTGTGAGATGCTTTGCACCACTTGAAGTAATCGAGCGCCTGCTGGAAATTCGTGTTGAAGCGGGTTACTCGCCTGCCGTATATCTTCTTTCCCCCGATGATTTGGCAGACTATCTCGATGCGTATGGCTTCGATGTGTATGCATTATCGGAGGCCGAAGCTGAGTTTCACTTTGGCGACTATCGTGCTCCGCTCGCACCGGGCGGTGATCACGCCCATTGCTCGCTGACCGCACATTAGCACCTCCCAAAAGTAATTTTCACGCAAAGGCGCAAAGAAGCAAAGCAAATTTTTCGCTTCTTTGCGCCTTTGAATTGTCCTCACTTCTCTTTTAGCGCTTTGATGATGAAGAAAGTGACGTCGTCGGTTGCGCCGAGATGGTCGGTCCACTCCAAAACCGCCATTTGCAAACTCGCAATCATCTCGCGCGCCGGTTGCTCGTAGTGATCCCTGACCGCCTGCGCGAGACGATCGCGTCCGAACTCCACGCCCGCAGGGGTCGACGCTTCAGTAACGCCATCAGTGTAAAGCACCAACACGTCGCCAGGTTCCATTAACAAGTGATAACGGTGATAGCGCGTTGCCGGAAACATACCCAGGGGTTGCTCGCCGTGTTCGATAAAACGTGCCTCGCCCTTCGCATTAATGAGCAGCGGCGGATTGTGTCCCGCATTCGAGTACGACAAAGTGCTGGTAGAAGCGTCCAGAACTGCGTGGAACGCCGTCACAAACTGGTTTCGCTCGATTGACTCATAGAGCAAATGGTTCACTTTGCTCATCGAGATGTTTGTCGCGTAACCGACGTGCGTCGCGGCGCGCAGGCTGGCTCTCAGAAACGCCATCAAGATTGCCGCCGGCACACCCTTGCCCGCTACGTCCGCGATTACGATCGCGATCTCGTCGTCGTAAATCTTGACCCAGTCGTAGTAATCACCCGAAACTTCTTCGGTCGGAAAGTTGTAGGCACTGATGTCGTATCCCGGTAACTCCGGATCTCTTGCCGGCAGCAACTCGAGTTGAACCTGGCGCGCTACTTCCAACTGGCCCTGTAGTCGCTTCTTCTCGATCAACTGCTCGTGCAACATCACCTTCTCGATAATGATCGCCACTTGCGATGCGAGCAGCATCAACACTTCCAGGTCATCGTTTGAATAGGCATTGAGCTCGTCGCTTTCGAGATCGAAGACGCCAATCACTTCGTCGTTCGAAATGATGGGCGCCACCATCTCGGAGCGCGTGCGATCTCGGGCGTTGATGTAAACCGGATCGTTGCGAACGTCGGGCGAGATTATGGGCTGGGCACTGAGTGCAACGCTGCCGATGAATCCCTCGCCGAGTTTCAAATGCAGATCGGAGAGCTCGTCGATGTCGTAACCGCGAACAGCTTCAGATTTGAACGCACATGGTTCCTCGCCTTCAGGAAGCGTCGCCGGGTCGACACACTCGAGCACAAAGATCCCGGCCGCGTCGTAAGGAATCAGCGAATCGAGCGTGTCCATCACGAGATTGAGGACTTCCTGAAGATCGAGGGAGCGGCTGATCTTCTTGGTGATGTCGAGCAACATGCGAAGCTTGTCGATCGTGCTCAAGCCCTGCGTTGCTGCTTCTTTCAGTCGTTCAGTCATTGCGAATCATTCTCACGCAAAGGCGCAAACACAGCAAAGTGATAGCTCGGCTTCTGGCAAAACTTTGCCTACTTTGCGCTTTTGCGTGAGAAAATCACTTTTGAAACTCGCGCCAGAGATGCGTCACCTTCATCCGAAACTCGACGAGTTCACGGCTGACGCGAAAGTGTAATGATATCTCCCTGGCAGTCTTTCCCTGCAACAGCATCCTCTTCAACGATGCATAAGGGACCAAAGCCGCGGCGCCGACCGCGTAAGCCTCCTCTTCGTCGGCCTTGCGGTAGTCGCGATTCATTACCTTACCACGTTCATCCCTGGTTACCACGGAAAGCCGGTTGGGTTGATGGCCCAGGAACACATGACAAATCTCTTCCATGAGCGTTGCATTCGTGCGCGAACGGCCGTGCGTGGGATTGAGAATCACGAGTTTCATGCCGTTTGGGAGGGAACAGGCGCCGCCGGACCAGCTCTCCGATCCCGCTCCGAGCAGGTGTTCGCGTGCGGTTTCGCTCAAGCCTTCCACTTGCTCGAAGCGCACGACGATCAGATTTGCGAAGCGTGCGAGATCGAAAGGATTTAAAGGCTGGTCAACGCGGACGCGGGCAAAGTCGCGCAAGCCGAGAGCTTTCAACTCAAAGTTTCGCCACTTTTCACCTGGAGGTAGATCGCCAAGTAGCACTCGAAAATTATAACGGATTCAGCGTGGTCTAACGTCTCCGCTTCGTGCTCTTTTCGCCGCGAGGCTTGCTGAACTCAGTGTAAGCGACGCGAAACAGTTCGGAGAGCGCAGCCGCGGTTTCCGGCGTGAGATTACGATCAGCGCGCAAGTGAGCTTCGACGATCTCGGGCGTCGGTTCCTGCGGGTAGTAGACCACCGCTTTCGATTCTTCGGCTTCCGGATCGCGACCGCTCAGAATGCGCTCCATCGGCACGTCGAGCCACGCGGTCAGGCGAGCGATATTGTCTGCATCAGGTTTGCCGGTACCGTTCTCGATACGTGAGAGCGTGGAAGCCGAAACTGAGGTTTTACTGGCGACATCGCGGAGGCTGAGTCCGAGTTCTTCGCGCCGGCGCCGGACGGCGCGCCCGAGCTCTTCGGTATTCACGAGGCCTTTGGCTGAACGATTCGTGCGTTTCATGATTGCTAAACGTAGCACAGCGCGGTTTTAGACGCAAGACTTTGTTTTACGCCTGAAACAGCAGGCGCAAAAAGCAGGTCCTATATGATCTATAGGACCTATTAATCTCTACTGGCTGATCTTTGCCGCGGCGCTGCTCATTGCCAGGTCGCGCGCTTTGGGCACCACGTCGACCGCCTTCGCAACTTGCGGATCGTCGGTCGTGATGAAGACCCGGTCGCCCATCACGCGGCCGTACGCAGCAGTCACGATGTTGAAGCGCAGTTCACGTTCGATGAACGGACGATTCCGATCAATCATCGCCGCCGAAATCTTGTAAGCCGGATCGGCGAGTACGAAGCTCCGAAACGCTTTGAACATCGCATCCGTCACCTTGAACTCTTCAGGCTGCAACTCGTGACGGAAATTGATGCCGCCATCGATCTGACTCGACTCGAGACCGCGAACACGCCCGTTCACCAGGTCGCGCGTAAATGCAAAAACCGGGCTCGTCAAACGCCGTTGCGTTAAATTCACCATGCGCGGCCCGACAGCCTCGTCAGGCGCGATTCCACCGCCGCCATAAACTGCTCGACCCGTGTCAGTCTTCTTTTCGGGACCGGTCGGCTTTATCGGGGCCACTGGTTCGCGGCCAATGCCGGCACCGTGCGTGTAGTAATCGTAAAACCCACCATTCGAGTAATCACGCTGAATCAGACGACCTGACGGTGTGAAATACTTCGCGGACGTCAACGTCAATCCGGCGCCAAATTCGAGCGGAATGATGCTCTGCACCAGACCCTTTCCGAAGCTCGTCTGGCCTACGATCAAAGCGCGGTCGTGGTCCTGCATCGCGCCCGCGACGATCTCCGACGCTGACGCGGTGTTTTCGTTGATCAGGATCACTAACGGCGTCATGTCAGGCGCGTTGTTTCGCGACTCATAGGTATTGTCCCGATAACCATTCCGGCCTTTCTGCGTCAGGATCAACTGACCACTCTTCAGGAAAACTTCGGCAACGTGAATCGCCTGGTCCAGGAACCCACCGGGATTGTTGCGCAGGTCGAGCACTAGAGAGGTCATTCCCTTACCGTGCAGGCGATCTATCGCGTCCAGCAGCTCGTCAGTTGTCGTATAGTTGAAGCCGCGCGTCATGTCGATGTAACCGACACCGGGTTTCAACATGTAAGCATCCGGAATCGACGGCTGCGGCACCGCGTCGCGCACGATCTCGACTTTCTCGATGCGCTTGTCAGCAGCACGTTCCAACGTCAACCTAACGGTCGAGCCGCGCGGGCCACGAATCTTGTCGCGCACTTCCAGCGACGTCTTGCCGCTCATCTTCACGCCGTCAACTTCGACGATCCGATCGCCGTAGCGCAGTCCCGCCTTTCCCGCGGGGGAACGATCGAAGGTGGCAGTGATGAAAGTGTCAGCCTGATCGCCGTGAACGTAATTCTGAATCGACGCCCCGATTCCGAAATACTCGGAACGCTGATCCGTCTTCAGCTCGTCAAACTCTTCTTTGTCGTAGTAGTTGGAATGAGGATCCAGTGAACGAAGCATGCCAATGATCGACGACTTGTAAACATCGTTGTAGTTCAGCTTTCGACCATCGACGTATTGGTCCTCGATCAACTGCAACGCTTCATCGAAATCACGCTCGATCGCGGTGGTAGCAGCGGTGGCCGCTCGTGTTCCTCTCCTGCTTGGATTCCCTGTGCGGGGATTGGTGCCACCCGGAGTAATCCCCGAAGACGATTGGGTCTGTTGCGCAAAAGTAAAGCCGGGGATGACCAGAGTGAAGACCAGTAGGATGAGAGTAAGTTGTGCCGTAATTCTTTTCACTGCAAACCTCGATGTTTTCAAGACTTCGACTGCACTATAACGGATGCCGACCACACCGGCAAGGTTGTGTAACGGCGCTTGCTTGACCCTGTTTCCCGCGCTCCGTAGAATGAACCTATTAATGACAACAATCGTAAAACGGACAGTTAGAATTTCGGTTCTGTAAAGGAGTCTGTATCAAATGAGTAGTCCGTATCATAAGGAAGAACATTCAACGCCTGAAAGAGTTGACGACTTGATGCTTCGCGATGACGATCCCGATTCCACGTCGGATGAGCACAATCGAACGGCGTCGTCAGTCCGAGACATTGCTTCGCGCATTCCCGAATCGTTGAGCGCAATCGGGCGTGATATCAGCAGGACGATTGAAAAAGCGATATCGGCAAAAGATGATTACGTAGTAGCGGTTAAGGTCTCGCCCGAGGCGCAGGAGAAACTCGAGGCCCTGGTCCAGGCCGGTGTCTTTCGCAGTCGCGCTGAAGCAGCCGGCTTCCTGATCGAGGAGGGCATCAAGACCCAATCGGCATTGTTTGAGCGCGTCAGACAGAAGCTCGCTGAAATCGAACGACTGCGAGCGGAACTGCGCGGCTTAATCATGGACAAAACGGTCTGAAGCTCACGACCACGGCGCGCCTTAGTTCTTAAGCGCCCTGACTAGCAACATCCCCCCAAAGCAGTGCTTTACCAATCCTCGCGAACGGTAAAGCACGTCTTTGTTTCCGGCAGAGAAAATTTTTGTGACCGAGAGATTTCAATTACCGACAACTCCAATTGAAGAATTCAGACTGGCGAACGGCCTGCGTGTGGTGTTAAGTCCTGATCGCGCTATTCCCGTTGTCTCAGTGGCCGTTTATTACGACGTTGGTTCACGCAACGAAAAAGAAGGCCGCACCGGCTTTGCTCACCTGTTCGAGCACATGATGTTTCAGGGTTCGGAAAACGTTCCCAAGGCCGCGCACTTCCAATACATCTTCAACGCCGGCGGCACGATGAACGGCACCACGTCAACTGAGCGCACTAATTATTTCCAGACTCTGCCGTCAAACTATCTACCACTCGCTTTGTGGCTCGAAAGCGATCGCATGAGATCGTTGAAAGTGACGCAGGAGAATCTCGACAATCAACGTAATGCCGTCCAGGAAGAGAAGAGGCTGCGCTACGACAATCAGCCTTACGTCAACGCATTCCTGCGCATGAACGAGTTGATCTTTACCAATCCCGCCAACGCACACTCGACCATCGGCTCGATGGAAGATCTCGACGCTGCAACCATCGACGACATTCGGAATTTCTTTCGGATCTATTACGCACCGAACAATGCCGTGTTGAGCGTTGTGGGAGACTTTGACAACGCCGAAGCACGCGCGCTTGTCGACAAGTATTTCAGTAACATCCCGGCGCAACCCGATCCGCCACCTGTTGACGTGTCAGAACCGGACGCGGTGGCGATTCGTGAGGAAACATTTCACGATACGCTCGCGCCCGCGCCTGCATTTGTGCTCGGCTGGAAGATTCCGGAAAGACGCACGCGAGATTTCTATGCCCTCTCGCTGGCAAGCACGCTGCTGTTCGAAGGCGACAGCTCGCGTCTTTATCAAAAGCTGGTTAAAGGCGATGAGTCGGTTATCTCCATCGAGGGCGGCGTGGACGAACGGCGTGGGCCATCGGCGTTATACATCTTCGCGTTGCCTAAACCCGGCCAGGAGATGAGCAATATACGCGAGCAGATCTTCGACGAGATCAGCCGGATAGCCAGCGATGGACCAACGGCGGCGGAGATGGAGAAACTGCGAAACTCGCTTTGCAACGATGCCGTGCGTGGCCGTCAGTCAACTATGTATCGCGCACAACGCCTGGCGGAGTTTGCGTTGTACGATTCAGATCCAACAATCGTCGATTCCGAGTTGGGCCAGTATCTCAACATCACTGCCGACGACATCAAGAGAGCTGCCTCTCGCTACATGGACGTCGAAAACCGCGTCGTGCTCGACATCCTTCCCGGGGCCGCCGCGGAACACGCTGAAGAAACGGTTGCGGCGTCGCCACAACCACCGGGAGATCCACATCAACCTGCGGCGCCTCCCCCGCTGGTTCCCGACAAGCCTCCGGCTGAACCCGGGTCGACGGTAAGCGTCACTAAACCTTCGTCCTCCGAAGAACAACCAACAGATCCGGCGGATGTTCCGCCACAAACTACGGGCACTGGCCCATTGCATCCATAACATGAGTCAACAGGAACACTTTCGTAGCCAGGCGCCTCCGCCGCTACAACCTCGACCGATCTTGATTCCCACGCCGAGAGAAACAACTCTGGCGAACGGGCTTAGGGTTGTGGTGGTGGAAGACAGCCGCCTGCCCCTGGTTAGTTATCGCCTGGCGTTTCCTGTGGGTGGAGCATTCGATCCTCCGGGAATTCCCGGACTGACAGATCTGCTCGCCGGCCTGCTGCCGGAAGGAACTGAATCAAAGACCAGCAGAGAGATCGCCGATGAAGTCGCGCGTATCGGTGCGAATCTCTCGGCCGGCGCTAATTCCGATTACACGATAATTGCCGCTTCCGCACTGGCCCAGTTCAACGATCCGATCATGGGTTTGGTGGCTGAAGTTATCCTCGAGCCTTCGTTTCCCGAAAACGAGGTCGAGTTGGCGAAGCAGAACACGAAAGAGAGTTTGCGCCAGCAACGCGCTCAACCGTCGTTTCTCGCCAGCGAGATGGTTTCGCGAGTCATGTTTGGCGACCATCCTTATTCGGTCGTGGCGCCGACACCGGAGTCGATCGATCGCGTTTCACGCGACGAGTTCGTCAGGTTTCATCGCGCGAAGCTCGTGCCGAATAACGCGGTATTCATTGTTGTCGGCGATGTTCATTATGACCAGATCCTGAATCAGGTCGAGTCGCTGTTCTCAACGTGGCAAAGAGGAGAGGACGTGGTGGCGAACTTTCCGGCGCCTCCGGTTCGCACCAAGAGGACAGCATATCTCGTGGATCGACCCGGCTCGGCGCAGTCGAATATCGTCATTGCTAACAGCGGCATCATTCGTACAAGTCCGGACTACTTTCCGTTGTTGCTGATGCACACGGTGCTGGGCGCGAATGCTTCGTCTCGTTTGTTCATGAATCTGCGCGAGGACAAAGGTTACACCTACGGCGCGTATTCGAATCTCGACGCGCGCCGCACTGCCGGTACTTTTCGCGCGATGGCCGAAGTGCGCACGCCTGTCACCGGCGATTCAGTGAAAGAGTTTTTCTATGAGTTGGATCGGATTCGAAACGAGCGTGTGTCGGATAAAGAGATTGCCGATGCGAAGTCGTACCTGACGGGCGTCTTTCCGATTCGTCTCGAGACGCAGGAGGGACTCACCGATCAATTAGTGCAAATCAAAATGTTGAATTTGCCGGACGACTATCTGCAGAATTACCGCGATCGCGTTAACGCGGTAACGGGCGAGGAGATTCAGCGCGTTGCGCAGAAGTACGTCAAAACAGACACGGCGGCGTTGATCGTGGTTGGGGATGGTGCAGCAGTGCTGGATCAGATCAAACCGTATGCTGAAGACATCGAGGTTTACAGCACCGCCGGCAAGCGAAAACCAGCGCAGGCGTCGGCCGCGACAGATCCCGCGGGTTCGTGGTCAATCGAAGTGGAGACGCCACTCGGACAAAACATTCCGGCGACGCTGACAATCACGCGGAGTGAGTCTGGATATAGCGGCGTAATCCATTCAGAAATGGGAGATGCAGAGCTGGGAACGATTGAGATAAACAATAATTCGTTTCACACGACCACATCGCTGGAGATGGATGGGCACGCTGTTGAAGCTGAAGTTTCAGGCAGGTTTGACGGCGAGCACACGGAAGGTTTCCTGAAGCTGCCAGACTCTCCGGAATTACCGTTCACGGGAACCAGGGAATAGTTTCACGCAAAGGCGCAAAGACTGCAAAGAAGATTATTTACTTTCTTTGCAGTCTTTGCGCCTTTGCGTGAAACTGCTTTTCCCCCGAAATCGACATAGGTAGGTCGTCGCCGGGAACCGTTCGGGCCTTCACCACATGCTCGGCACACAATAAAAGCGCCCGGCATGGCCGACATGCCGGGCGAATCACAGGAGGAACCGAGTGTTATGGTCATCGCTATCGTTGCGACAATCCGTTAACCTCGCTGATTCAGATGTCTGTAACACAGACGCGGTTGCTCGCAACGCTATGGCCGCTCGTAACGCAACACCATCCCACCACCACCAACTGCCCATCCGATCTTTTTGTTGAAATAGAGCGAGTAAAGGTTTTGCCTCGTTGTTGA
>DATENQ010000191.1:0-3953 GCA_035275005.1 Pyrinomonadaceae bacterium
AGCGCGCGACAATTACGTGCTTCAGATGCAACGCCGCACCGCTGAGGCGATGCAATTGATAAACGCGTCGAAGCAGGCCAAACTTCAGGAACAGCTTGCGCAGACGATGGAGTCGTTTCAACTTGGCGACGACGCATCCACTTTCAACGAGATGCGTGACAAGATCGATCGTCGCGCAGCAGCCGCCGAAGCGAAGATGCAGTTGGGCGCCGCCAATGTCGATACGCAGATGCAGGACATCGAGCGTGAAGCCCTCGACATGCAGTTGCAGGATAAGTTGCTCGCATACAAACGTGACATGGGGTTGTTAGGCGCCGGAGGTGCAGCAACACCGCAGGCCCTACCCGCTGAAGGTGAAACGACAAGCGGTAGTCAGAATGGAACTGGTGGAGGCCACACCAGTTAGGAAAAATTAAAGTCAGTCTTATCGGTGGCGATCCTTCTTTATGGAATTACCCAAGATCGATCTGAAGTATCTGAAAGAAGCGTTTAAGGAACCCATCAACTTCTGGGGAATGGCCGGGTTTGCCGTGGCGGCGGCTTACGTGCAGGATGTTACGCCGCTCGTTGCTGCACTGGCGACAGAAACTCTTTACTTAGCAACCGTGCCAGCCAGTTCAATCTATCGGAAGTTAGTGGACCGCAGAGAGAAGCAGCGCTTGCTGAAGCTGCGCGAGCAACAGCGCGAAGCTCAGATCAAGCTGTTCGATCCGCGCGAGCGTGAAGCAGTTGAGTACTTGCGCTGGATGAAGAACCAGATCTATTCGAACTACAAAAAATTCACCGGCACCAAGCAGATTCCTCACAACATTCAGAGTCTCGATCAACGTTGGGAAGACTTCGTGGATCTGCTCGACGTCTATCGTCGTCGTAAACATCACCTGCGTTCGATCAATCGGCAAGCCGTACAGAACCAGTTGGTCCAGGCGGAGCGATCGGTAGAAGCTGCGAAAGACGATCGAGAGAAACGCATTCAGAAGGCGAACGTTGAGATACTTAAACGTCGTGTTGCTGCTTTCAACGATATTGAGCGCTCGGTGAAGCTCGTTGAAGGCCAGCTGCAGTCAATCGAAAACTTCTTCGGGTTGGTAAACGATCAGGTCGTGACACTGCCTACTCCGGAGCGTGTCTCCTCGCTTGATTTCGAGCAACTAAGCGACTCAATCGCCATGACCAAGCAGATGCTCGAAGAGACCTCAGACACCTTTGCCGCGCTCGACAGCCACAACCGCGACATCGGCAATTACCAACTGCTGTTGTCGAATACGGGCACGGGCAAATAATCCTTCAAAATCCGCGCTAGTGTGCGGCAAAATACACTGTATAGCACCTAAAACAGAAAGCACCACAATATACTGTTGACACTGTGGGGCCAAAGGAGTATATTCCGCTCCGCTGTTACGAAGCGGTTAACTGGTGCAGCGGCCGCCCCCCGGAAGCGCGCTCCAGCCCATGTTTTAGTGCTTAGAAATAGCCAACCGTAGTATCCATAAACCATTCTAAGATAAAGCCCTGCGTAGCAATACGCCTGGCATAATTGTTTTTCAAACTCGATTTACAGCTTTCGGGCTCCCCGTTAGAAAGGCAGAGATAATGAGCGCAACTGTCGGCAAAAAAGTCGGAATTAACAGCGTCGGTTCCCCCGCCGTTTCTCCGCGTCGAAGGTCGCAGCAGCTTGGAATCAATGCCAGAAAAGTCGTTAGCAAGCGGTATTCGTTGAAGGACTTGAAGGGGCGTCCGCTTGAAGAATGGGCCGACATCGTGCGCCGCGTGGTGGGACATGTTTCTGCCGCGGAAACGGGTGAAAAGCGGGATAAGTTTTTTGCGGCGATGAGCGAAGTGATGCTCGCGCGCGAATTCATTCCAAACACTCCGTGTCTGGTTAATGCGGGTAAGGCCAATGGCCAACTGGCTGCATGCTTCGTTCTTGAAGTGCCCGATTCGCTGAGTGGAATCATGGAACATGCCAAGGCAGCGGCCACGATTCATCAGACGGGCGGTGGCACCGGCATGACTTACGAATTTCTGCGGCCACACGGTGCGATAGTGAGTTCAGCTACTGGCGTTGCGTCCGGCCCAGTGTCGTTTATGAACATTGTCAATCAGGTGACTGATGTCGTTAAGCAGGGCGGCGTGCGACGCGGCGCCAACATGGGAATGATGCGCGTCACGCATCCCGATGTGCTTCGTTTCATTCACGCCAAGAACGATCAGCACTCGCTCACCAACTTCAATATCTCAGTTAATGTTACTGACAAATTTTTGAAAGCCGTCGATAACAAAGAGTGGTTTCAGTTGGAGTTCAATGGCGAGCCTTGGAATGAATCGATCTTCGATCCCGTTCGCGATGACGATTATGTTCTCTACCGGCGCGCGGATGGATCGACTGTGAGCTTCTGTGATCGCCAGTCGTTTCTGGCGGCCGATCTTTCCAACTGCACGATCGAAGAGCCGCCGCGACCGGGAATGATCTTCGCTCCCGATATCTGGAACCGAATCATTGCCAGTGCGCACAAATATGCCGAACCGGGTATCGCGTTCATCGATGAAGTGAATCGTCACAACCACATGATGAAGTCGATGGGGCCGATTTACTCCTGCAATCCGTGCGGCGAGCAGTTTCTGCACTTCTCGAATTCGTGCAATCTCGGTTCGATCGATCTCGCGAAGTTTTACGATCCGCAAAAGCGGATCGATTGGGACCGCCTCCGCGAAGTGACGCATCTCTGCACTCGTTTTCTCGACAACGTGATCGATACTTGTGCCTGGCCGCTGCCCGAGATCAACGACGTGGTCCATCGCACCCGGCCGGTGGGCCTGGGCATCATGGGATTTGCCGATCTTTGTCTCAACCTGAACATCACTTACGGTTCAACGGCATCGATCGATTTGATGGACGAGGTGATGGGGTTTGTACGGCGCGAGTCGTGGATGGAGAGCAATCGTCTGGGCGCGGAGAAAGGTGCGTTTCCGGAGTTTGAGCCGAACCGCGAAGCTTACACGGATTTCCTCTACAACCAGATCGGGATTCCGAAAGATATTCCGCTGACGCCTCGCAACTATGAAGTGACGACGATTGCGCCGACCGGAACGATCTCGCTCGTGGCGGAGACGTCTTCGGGTATCGAGCCAAACTTCTCGTGGGCCTACGTTCGCAAAGATACGCTCGGCACGCGCACTTACGTGCATACCCTCGCGGCGCAAGCACTCGGAATCGACGTGGACCAATGTGATCAGGAATCGATAGATGCGGCTGCAGCTTACGTCGTGGAACACGAACATGAATTGCCGCCGCATTTTATCTCGGCGATGAACATAAGCGCTGAGCAGCACGTTCATGTGCTCGCGGCTGCTCAGCGCAACGTCGACAATAGTGTGTCGAAGACGTGCAATGGCGCGGTTAACGACACGGTGGAGTCGGTCGACGCGCTTTATCGCCTGGGACGTCAGCTTGGTTGCAAAGCGGTGAGTTATTATCGTGACGGTTCACGTGAGAATCAGGTGTTGACGTCAATGAAAGCGGAAGAGCCAAAGGGTGAGATCGCCTGCAATCCGGAAGCAGTAGTCGAGCCGCTGGAGGAAGCTGTCAGTGCCGCGGAAGCGACTGCGGCCGATGACGCCTCGGCGCGCCAGGAAGCGATTGCGCGCGAACACTCGGAGACTATAAAAGTGCCGGCGGTGACGGCGATCCGGATCGAGCGTCCACGCGAATTGCGCGGCGCTACCTGGCAGATTCCGTTTGACGGTCAGAACCTGTACGTCACGGTTAATCACGACGGGAAGATGATTCAGGAAGTCTTTGCCACTGGTCCAATCAGCGGCGGCGTGGGTTTACTTGCGTCGAAGATGCTGCGCGGTGGTTTCGACGCTGCTGAAGTTGCTTACAGTCTGAATAAAGTAACCGGCACGCACGCCGTATGGTTCAACGAGCGTCTGCTCACTTCACCCGAGCA
>DATENQ010000192.1:0-5358 GCA_035275005.1 Pyrinomonadaceae bacterium
CTCCAACCGATCCGCGGTTACGCAAACGACCACGAGCTGATCTTGCAGCTTGGTCCAGGCCAATCAGCGCACACGCGTCTGTTGCTGACCGGCTGGACTGACTACGCGTGGTCCAGCGACAACCTCGCCGCGTCGCAAAGCGGAAAGGCTCTGACATTGCCTGCGCTTCAGGTCAAAGACGAGCACGGGCGCTGGCGTACGATCATTGAAAACGTGGGTATTCCGGTTGGTCGTCCGCAAACAGTCGTCGTAGATCTCCCAGGCAAGTTTCGGGAGGTACGCATCGTCACTAACATGCGCATCTACTGGGACCAGATCCTGGTCGACACTTCCGGCGGCAACTTCCCGACGCAACTGACGCGTCTGGATCCCGCGGTTGCTGATCTGCGTTGGCGCGGTTTTTCTCTTGAGCACTCGCCTGACGGACGGCAGCCGTTGAGTTACGACTATAAGAAGGTCTCGTTCACTTCTCCGTGGAAAGTCATGACCGGTCGATACACGCGTGAAGGCGACGTGCGTGAGCTGCTGCTCGCATCGGACGATATGTTTGTGATTTCACGACCGGGTGATGAGTTGGTTTTGTCGTTTGCAGCCGATAAGTTGCCGCCGTTGCCAAAAGGTTGGAAGCGAACATTCCTCCTTTACGCTAACGGATTTAGTAAAGAGATGGACATTAACTCGGCGAGCCCGGATCAGGTTGGGCCACTACCGTTCCACGGCATGAGCAAATATCCATACGAGTGGCCGGAGCGATATCCGTTGACTGAGAAGCGGCGGAAATATTTGGAGACGTACAATACCCGGATCGTTACGTCACCGGTGGAAAGAGTTTTAGCCACAGATGAACAAAGATAAAAGCGAATTTATCAGGTACTCAGTAGCGGCGTGTCAGACTGATCATGCCAATCCGATTGACCGGAAAGGGATGCGCGCGAACACGGATCGCATGCTCTCAATGATCGACTCGGCGGTGGCGGGAGCCGCGCCATTTTTGCCGGTGCGACTGATCGTGTTTCCGGAATTTGCACATGCGGCGCCGGTGTTTCCGACCGTTGCGGAGTTGATCGATAAGCTTGCGATCCAGATTCCAAACGAGCACACCGAGCGGCTGCAACAGAAAGCAAAGGAGCACGATATTTACATTCAGAGCGGCTCGATGCTCGAGGTCGATCCGAAATGGCCGGGACACGTTTTCAATGCCACGTGTCTCATCGGTCCGGAAGGCATGCTCTACAAGTATCGCAAGGTGAACACGTGGATTCCGTACGAGGTCCACACCAGCCCGCACGATCTACCCGATTATGACGAGCCGTTGTTCCCAGTCGCCGACACCCCGATTGGCCGCATCGGTTGCGCGATCTGTTACGACTGGTTGTTTCCCGAGGCGATGAGACAGCTAGCGGCGAATGGCGCGGAGGTGTTGATTCGCGTTTCTGCTTACATGGATCCGTGGGGCGCGACTGAGCCGATGGCGTGGTGGACGGTGGTGAATCGTTGTCGCGCGTTGGAAAACATCGCTTACGTGGTGGCTGCGAACCAGGGCGCGAGTCTCAAGCACTATCCGCCTTACTCGTGGCCCGGAGGTAGTCAGGTAGTCGATTTTGATGGACGCATGCTGGCGGAAGCTTCACCCGGACCAGGCGAGCGGATCGTAGTTGCGCCAGTTGATATCTCCGCGTTACGGCACGAACGAGCGACACGACGCGGTCATCACATGCTCGCGCACCTGCGAACCGAAGCCTATCCCGTCTATCAAAAACACCAGTACCCACCGGAAACCACGACAGAGATGAGCTACGAGAACAACAATCTCCTGATCGATGAAGCCAAACGCAAACTATCCACAGATCACACAGATTGATTCATAAAATGTGTGTAATCTGTGGATTAGACCTTGAGGAAGATCTTTCGTTTATAAAGAATCCACATCAGCGCCAGGCAAAACAGGACAAAGGTAATCGCAAAGGCGAGCGATGCGTTGACCGGTGACGCCCACGAGGAAAACACGTCATTGTAAAGCCACGATCCGAGCGTCCCGTCTCCTACCTTGATCATCCCGAGCAATTCCGCGATCAAGTCGGCAACGACGTAGAGTGCGATCGCGTTGAGTCCAAAAACCTCGAACGGCTTTGCCCACCGGCGATAGCCTTTGATGTCGATGATCCAGTAACAAAGCGCCAGGAACTGTAACGCCAGACCGCCCGTGAACAGCACATACGAACTGGTCCATAACGCTTTGTTGATCGGAAAGAAAGCGTTCCACGCCCAGCCGATCGCAACGCAAACTGCGCCTACGACAAACATCCCCGCCGCTTTTTCAATGCGCGGCTTCTCACTCCGCAACCACTGCCCGGTCAAGACGCCAATCAACGTGGTCGCGATCGCGGGAATCGTGCTCAAGAGACCTTCCGGATCGTAAACCTTCGCCTGCGCCCAAACGTGCTTTCCGAAAACGACGCGATCGATGTACGACGGCAGGCTTCCGTCTTTCGTCAGATCGCCGGCGGCATAACCCGGCGCCGGAACGAGTTTCACGAGCAGCCAGTAAAAGATCAGCAGGCCGATCGTGATCGCGATCTGTGTTCTGACTTTCGTGTTGAGAAATATGATCGAAGCGAAGAAGTAACAGACAGCAATGCGCTGCAACACACCCGGAATGCGAAGCTCCGCGAGACCGAAATCCGGAAACGCATTCAAAAACAGGCCAATCGCGAAGATGATCAGCGTGCGCTTGACGATCTTCGCGTAGAGGTCGCGCGTGCTGCCGCCGCTTTCAAGACGTTTGCCAAACGCGAGCGGTATCGCAATGCCAACGATGAACAGGAAAAACGGGAAGACCAGGTCGGTCGGTGTCCAGCCGTGCCATTGCGCGTGTTCGAGCGGCCAGTAGATGTGTTCCCACGAGCCGGGATTGTTTACCAAGATCATCCCGGCAATGGTAATGCCGCGAAATACGTCGAGTGACACAAGACGGTTAGTGTCGGTAGGAGTCATCGGGCGCGCATTCTAGCACAGAGAACTTTCAAGCAAAGACGCAAAGCCGGCAAAGCTTTTCTTTGCGCCCTCTTTGCATCTTTGCGCCTTTGCGTGAACTAGAACAACTCGGTCCAGCTCGAGTCCAGGTAACCTTTGACCTTGATCTCGTAAAACGTTTGGTCTAACTCTTTCTCATTAATCATGACTCAGAAACCTTCAAAAAATGTCTTGCCCGCAAATACTCCGCCACGTTATGCGGCGAAATCTCCGACGATATGAATGCGATGTGATTATCAGGTCTTAAGAACACACAAAAATCTTTCTCCTTCTCAAAAATCTCGCTGACACGCGAATCAAGCGGCAGCACCTGACAGTCGGCCAGGTGTCCGAACTCACGCTCAAACTCGCCGCACACATCCGTCTGATCACCATTAGAAAAAATCAATAACTGAAACTTCGGCGCGTTCAACTTGTTGAAGATGCTCCGACCATCCACGAGGAAATACGGAATGCGATCGCCTGCGTGCACGTGGTCTGCTTCGTCGTCGGTGTGTTGACTAAGCGAGTCGTCGCCGTAGTTGATCCCGATCTGCGAGATCAACGGAAACACTCGCTTACTCACCGTTTCCAGATTGGCCACGAAGCCGGCCAGCGGCGGAAAGATCGTCGTGCGAATAAAACTCATCAGCCAGTGTGACCCGGCGGCGAGCTCAAACATGCGATCGGTTGTTTCGAGCAAACGCTTCGCGTTGGCGAGTCGTTCTTCGTTGTAGGTATCTAAAAGCGTTTCGTCCGCCTCGCCTTTGATCACCATTGCCAGTTTCCACGCGAGGTTGTAAGCGTCCTGGATTCCCGTGTTCATGCCCTGTGCGCCGGCCGGGCTATGAATGTGCGCCGAGTCGCCCGCCAGAAAACATCTTCCTTCTGAAAACTTGTTGACGTGACGTGAGTGGACCTTGTAAAGCGAGAACCAACGCACGTCAGAGATCTCGAGTGACAGCTTGGCTTGCTCCTTTATCTCTCGTTCAATCTCCTCGTAGTCGACTTCGCCTTGTTCCTCGTTTTTGCTTTCGGGAAACGTGCCGACGATTCGATAACGATCTTCTCCCGGCATCGGAAAGAACGCGACGAACACCTCTTTCGCGAGACAAACGTGCAGCGCATCGTGCGGAAACTCCCAGTCAACGCGCGCATCGGCGACGTAGAACAGCCGCTCAAAAGTGCTGCCTCCGAACGTCAATCCCAGTCCATGCCTGACAGGACTGCTCGCACCATCGCAACCGGCAAGATACTTCGCCTTGATCGTTTGCGACTCACCGGATGCAGTCTTGATTTGAGCAGTGACGCCTGTTGCGTCTTGCGAGAAAGTTTCGAGCTCCGTTTGCCACAGGACGTCGTGGTTGTGACTGCGAACGTATTCGTAAAGCAGTTCCTCGTTCTTGCTTTGTTCCAGCATCAGCATGTAGGGAAACTGGCTGAGCCCCTCACCAAACTTTGAGAGGTGCATCTCACCGCGCACCTCACCGCCCTCGATCAGCCTGACCCGGCTTGCAATCGTGCCGCGCTCGATAGCCGGCTGCGCGATTCCCAACTGGTCGTAAATCTCGAGTGTGCGCGCCTGGACGCCGATCGCTTTCGAAAAAGGCGTCACCGTGGCGTTCTTCTCTACGACGACAAAATCGATCCCATACCTGATGAGCTGACAAGCTAATGAAAGGCCCGTCGGCCCCGCGCCAATGATGAGTACGTCTGTGTGTAATGTCTTCATGAACTCAAAATACTCCAGTTCCCACCTCCCGTAATGTCCCGAAAGATGTATTTCAGCCGCAGACGACGCGAATTACGCAGTTCAGAAAATTGTGTCTTTCGGGATATGCGGTTACACCCGCCTGTCTTCTACCTTCACGCCGCGTTGAGACAGTTACCCGAAACAGGAGGAATCATAAATGATTCTTAACCAAATAAATGAAAGGAATGCCAATCGCTTCGCCGTGCGAACCGTGGCCTAAGTAGCAATGAAAACGCGCCATGTAAGTTGGACCCATGAAGAACTGACGCTCACGATTGAGAATTTTGAATACGAGCATGTGGCGATGGAAGACCGGATCAATATGCAAATCCAGTCAGGCAATTAAACAATTAACTAATAGGAGAAGAGAGATGAAAGCGATTAAGTTGATGAAGCAGAGATAATTAAAGCCGCAAAGAATAGAACAAGTCAGGAAGAGGGGCTTGCCCCCGCTCTTAGTTGAATCAGAACAGCGGGGGCAAGCCCCTCTTCCTGACTTGTTCTATCTTTTCTTTCCTGACTTGTTCTATCTTTTCTTTCCTGACTTGTTCTATCTTTTCTTTCCTGACTTGTTCTATCTTTTCTTTCCTGAC
>DATENQ010000193.1:0-11542 GCA_035275005.1 Pyrinomonadaceae bacterium
CGTCATTTGACAGGAGAAGTCTGTTGCAACGCGGCGCTCGAAGTTCGAGAGCTCTTGACCTGCCGGTAACGTTGCATGATCGAAAGCACGTAGGCTTTGGTCGAGGGAATGTCGATGCGGTTGATAAACTCCGCTCCCGTCTGCGTGTTGCCGGGCTGGTCGGGCCGGCTCCACTCGACCGCGCGGCTGGCGCCGGCATTGTAAGCAGCAACCATTCGCATCTCGGCTTCGGGCTTGTCCTGAAACTGTTCGTACATCTTTTCGAGATACCAGCAGCCGATCTGAATGTTTCGTTCGGGATCGCGCAGGATGCTTTGCGGATCGCTCGCCATCTGCCTTTCCAGTTCCTTCATGCCGGTTTCGGTGGCCCACTCACGGCCGACCGCGGGCATCACCTGCATCAACCCGATTTCGCCATCCCTGCCGGTCTTCCACGGACTGAAGTACGTCTCTTCGTAAATGATGCTCCAGACGAGGTCCGGATCGACGCGATAGATCGCAGCTTGCCGCGCGATCAAAGAATCGAAGCGATGGGTCCAGTAACGATTGAAAACGTAAGCGGCGAGTAGCAGTATGAGGACTAGAAGAATGACGACAAGGACACGTCTCATAATATTAGCCACAGATTAACACGGATTTCACAGATTAAATCAGTGTGTATCCGTGTAAATCCGTGGCTCAATTTCTTCGTCTTAATCCGGACCAGAAACTCGCGCGCGAGCAGGCATGATCGACGCCTTCGTAGCGCGAACGCAGGGCATGTTCGTCGAGCACGTGGCCTTGTAGCCAGACTTCGGCGTCGAGCGTGGCGCCGACGGCCAATGAGTCGCCGCGCAGGGCGCGCTGGTTAACGAGAACTTCGAGCTTGATGCGTTCCAGATCGAGGTGAATCCAGAAAAGCTCGCCTCCGGAAAGCGGATTTCTTAAAGGTTTGAACGCGATCACGCGGCCTGACAGGCTCCAGTCGTTTTCATGCGCTGCTCTCGCCGGCGCGGTTTTTTCCAGCGGCATCCAGCGCGTTTTTCCCTTGCCGCGACGCACGCGCGCGCGATACGCAAGACCGCAAAGACCGATGTGCAGTTCCTGCGCACCAAAACCTGTTGGTCCGACTTCGGTCAGGTTTTGTAACTCGAAGAGAACTTCGCAATCGGTTCCTTCACGATAACCGTGAATCACCGCCTCGCCCTCTTCGTCGTATTCAGTCAATGCCCACGGCGCGATCTTCTGAATGTAACGCGCACGAAATCCGGGACGGCAATCAGCGTAGAAAAGGTCTCCGCTGCCGGATTCGTAGAGCACGGTCCATACCTCGAGTCCTTCACCGAGTTTCCAGCAGCGACCGTGCAATACAGCGCCGCGGCGACTGAGTTGTGTGGGCTCACCTTGATCACCTGCTCGTTCAGCCAGGTAGTTGAATGCCTTCTCGCTCGAAACTTCCAGACCGATCGTCTCAAAAGTAGGATTCATAATTACCGACATTATTACGCGCTGCGCTTGCGCTGTCTATGCTTCGCAGGCTTACCGTTACTTTTTTCCGCGCGTGGCGCTCGAGTTCTGAAACCACGAATGACGCGCTGTGGTCCATGAGTGGGCTGCACTCCGGACCTCACCATCTCCGCAAACAGATCCACATCGTAATCAGCTTCACGCGACATCTCTTCGCGAATCGCGTGCAGGACTTCTAAGAATTTTGGGCGACGATACATAATAGGTCTTATAGGTCCTATACAATCTATATCACTCTCTCCGTTGCTTCAGACACCAGAAACTCCGGCGTCACGATCATCGGCACATAGAATCCCGCGGCCGTGTTGAAGAGCCGGATGCGCGCCTGGCGCCGCACGTTCGCGAGATGCCCGAAGTTCCATGTCACCAAATAATCGATTTTGTGACACGATGCAATCGCAACGTGCAACGCATCAGCAATGTACTTGCGATGAAAGATGCCGCGCGAAATATAACCATCCGCGAGAATCGCCGCCTCTTCCGTGAGATCGACCTGCTCGAGATTTGCGATCAACTTCAAATACGAACTGCGATGGGGTTCTTTCAAACGACCAAGCTCAGAAGCTACCAACGGTGAAATCACCGTGCGGTAGTCGGGCATTTCGTGCTCCCACCACCTGATCGTCAAGTCGCGACGGAATGGCTCTCCATTATCGAGGTAGGCGCCAATCACCGATGTTTCGAGATATAGGCCCTGCTTCATGGAGTTAACACCACTTCCGGATTGATATTTTCAACACTCTTCGGTTTCTGATTCAAAGGTTCCAAACGCATTGCCCCCCTTGCAAAGTCAAAATAGATACGAAAATGCCGCAGGAAGTTTCCGCCGAGAATTCCACTCTGCGTAAATCCCGCAGTCTCGTTAACCGGTTCCATATCAAGCACCGCGGCATTGATTTTTTCAAGGTTGCTCAAGCCGAAAGTCAGTCGCGGCAATTGTAAAAGCTTTACGTCTTCAGTCACACCCGCCGCTCCAAACACGCGCATCTTCGACGGCTGTAACAGATCCAGAAGCTGTTCCTCCTGCGAAAGCTTTTCAGAGACTACCGTGATGCTCGCCGCTGTATCAATGATGAAATTGACGTTCTTATTAAAACCCTCGAGGCTGACTTCACCACTGAGAAAACCGCTCGACGTCGTTCGCAACGGCACTTCGACAGAGCCGTCGTTAGGCGAGAGCGGAAGGAGTGCCTGAGTATTGTCAGGCCGTCGCACGGTGGTCCAACTCTCAACTTGATCGGTCTGGTTTTGCCGCAGCAGAGACATGCGTCTCGTGCCATAGTCGATCGACGTCAGATATTTCGAAACCACTGAAAGCCCGAGATAACCATCGACCGGAATGTGATCGTCGAAGAACTTGCGAATGTAGACCGGCACGTTCTCAACTTTGGCGCCGCCAATCTCGATCGAGCTTAAAAAACCGTAAACGATTTCAAACTTCCCTCCGCCGCCCACTGCGCGCGCGAGACCGCCTTTTGCTACTGATTTGATACCGAGTCGCTTCGCTGTCTCATCAGAGATGACTGACATTCCGGAGCCGGTGTCGAGCACGAAACGAAGCGGCTGCTTGTTTCCGTTTACACGCACCTCAAGGATCGGACGATTGTCAGTGGCTTCGAAAGGAACAGTCGAGCGGTGCTCACCGCTCGCAATGTAGAGTGATCCCTGACGACCGAGGTAACGTAGAAAGTCGATCAATCCGAGAATACGCGCGCGCCGGTCGGTATCGGTCTTCGGCGCAATCATCAAAAATCTCTCGTACGAATCGGCGGCTTCTTTGTACTTCTCGCTGCGCGCCGCTGCCTGGCCCAGGTTGAAAACGAAGTCAGGCTCTTCCGGATCCATGCTCACGGCCTTGCGCAAGCCCCCGAGCGCCATCGGCATGCGGTTCTCGTAAAAGTCGACCATCGCCAAACCGGCAACCGCGAGCGCTTCATTCTCATCGAGCGCCAAAGCCGTGCGGAATTCTTCAACCGAAAGTCGAAACTCACCCGCACCGAGAATCGACGCGCCGAGCAAAGCATGGGCGCGGGCGGAGAGCGGGTTCTGCATGATCACTCGCGCCGCATTGTCGTAAGCGCCCTGTAAATTTCTCTGCTTCAGCAGCGCAAAACTCAGACCGAGGCGTGCATCGGCGTCGTGCGCATCTTTGCCAAGCAGCTCGCGAAAGATCTTTTCAGCTTCCTGGAAGTCGCCTTTGCGCAGCGCGCGATAGCCCTTGTTGTAAGCCTTCTTATCAGCAAAGCCCGCGGCAACGTGGGTAGTACCGGTAAGTGCAAAACAAAGCACGAAGGCGGCCACACCAAAGGCCGCCATCCGGGAAAGACTCTGCTGTTTATTACCTTGCATGATTCACACTTTCTGAGTGATCAGCTTCTTCTCGCATGCAACTGCTACTTTAAGACTTCTCCTGTCTTCATAGACCAAAGAACCAAATCGAGCTCGTCAAAATCTATACGGACATCGCGGGCAAAGCGCATCAGTTGCTGCTCAATCTCAAGATACTTCCTTCGTGTCGAAGGTGGTTTGGCTGAATCAATCACTCCGACATCAGCCAAACATCGCATCACGTGTTTATCAAGAATCGCGTGGCCTTTCACGCCGATGTTTCGCAGGAAGTGGCTGGCTTCCTTGTAACCCAACCCTTTGACCTGTTTTTCCTGGGCCAACCAGTCGCGGCGCTCGAATGGATCTGAAAAGCCGCGCAAACGTTTTCGCAACGCCATGCCGCAGTCCGCGTGAAAGTAGTCGCGCGTCGTTACGATGTAACGGGGCCGCGCCACCGGGAAACGATGCGCGCCGGCTTCCTTCAGCGCGGCGGTCATCGCATCAGAGTCGCCAGCGAGCAACAACGATCGCACGGCGTCAACTGCACTCAAGCCCATCCGAGCCGAAGCGCCGGCAGTGAAGATGCAATAGGCCAGCTCTTCCCAAAGCCGTGCGTCGGATCCTTTGCGCCAAACTTCTTCAAACTCACGGAGCCGCTTTCGAATCTCTTTGCGTCGTGCTCTGTGAGTGGCTACGACTCGTTCAACTGTAACGGGTTCTTGATTACGTTGCACTGTAGTTTGTCAACACCGCGATTCTATGAGCGTGTCAGAAGCGTTGTCAACGATAAGGCCCGAAAACCAGCCGCGGATCTACGTGAATAAACGCAGATCATATCAGCGTTAATCTGTGTAAATCCGCGGCTGGTTTCTGCTATGATGCTAAGCCGGTAGCCCCACCGGTTGCGCATCCTCGTTGACTCCCTGTGCATCAAATAGCTCCTATGATGAGTCGATTGAAACAACTGCTCTTCGCTACTTTAGTAGCTTTCATACTCAGCTCTAATAGCTTCGCACAGGATCCAGTCGCGAGCCCTACGCCGCTGTATGGATTTCAGGGTGTACTGATCGAAACGCTGGACGGCAAAGTAGTGTCGGCACAAAACGAGACCGAACCGTTCAATCCCGCATCGACACTCAAACTCGCGACCGCGCTCATCGCCTTGCGCACGCTCGGTCCCGAACATCGCTTTGCCACCGGCGTCTGGACAGACGGCGTACTCGACAAAAACACCGGCGTCCTGAGCGGAAATCTCTACATCTCCGGGCGCGATCCGTCGTTCCATTACGAACACGGCGTGTTGCTCGCGCGTGAGCTCAACAAGCTCGGTATTAAACAGGTTACCGGCGACCTGATCGTCGCTCCCGGCTTTACGATGAATTTCAGCGCCTCCGCAAAACGCTCCGGCGAGCGACTCTACGATACGCTCGACGCCACGCTGCGCCAGGCGGAAGCAGTGCGCGCCTGGAACTACGAACGAACGGCGCTCAACGATAGAGCGAGCCTGGAGACAGTGCCCAGTCTCGCAGTAAATGGCGCGGTCGTCGTCGACCCGGTCGCGCCAACGGCGAAACTTCTTCTGACGCAACGTTCGAGCAAGCTCGTCGATATTCTCAAAGTGCTTTTGTGTTACTCGAATAACTTCATGGCTGAGCGCATTGGTGAAGCACTCGGCGGGCCGGAAGCCGTGCGCCAACGGCTCACGACCGAGCTGGGTCTCGGTCCGGACGAGATCAGGCTGGCTTCGTTGAGTGGACTCGGAGTCAATCGCATCTCGCCGCGTGTCATGATGAAGATCTATCGCGAGCTGCGTGTCGAGCTGAAGAAACACGGACTCACGCCGGCAGCGATCATGCCGGTCGCCGGAGTCGATCCGGGAACGCTCGAAGATCGCTTTACCGGCATGCCGTGGCGCGGCAGTGTCATCGCCAAAACCGGCACGCTGGTCAGGACAGACGGCGGCGCCAGCTCGTTAGTCGGACAAATGCGAGCGGCTAATGGCGAGATCCTGCTCTTTGTGATTATGAATCAGCGCGGCAGCGTCTGGAGGTTCCGTGAGAATCAGGATTACCTCGTGATGCTGGTTCAGAACTCGCGCGGTGGCCCAAAAGCGTTTGAATACAAACCATTGATGCTGACCATGCAACTCTCTCACACCGAGAGCACCGTCGCCAGCGAAGAATACGAGCCACCCTCACAATCGAACTAAGCTGCAAAGAAATGCGCCCCGGCAATCCGAAGATAGCCGGGGCGCTTTACCGTCCAATCACCACGGCGTGCGGCACCGTAGTGGTGGACGATTCTCCTTGTACTCCTGATGTAAATTCGTAAAGCGGCCCTGGTTCCAGACAAATGGGGCGGCCACGGAGGCCGCCCCTACAAAAATGTCGATCGTGTCCAGTTTTGTCTTCAGTACTCGCGGACACCCTTGATCGAGTGACCGCCTACCGACTTCGCCATGTCGATCGCGCTACAGCTGTATTGAATATTCGCTGAGCCACCGCCATTCGTATTAAACGTGGGCGCCTGAAACACATCAGTGTTCAGCCCGACTTTGGCAAACTTCGCCACGAACATTGCTCCATAGATATTTCCCTGTCCGCCGCCATTGCGTAAGACGTCCCCTTCACCCAAAACCATGATCACGCCGTTCCAGTTGAAGCTTCCACTAAGAGTAAGTTTTCCCGTAACGATCAAAGTTCCCTGACCGGATGGATTGCCTGCCCCAACCGTGAGATCTCCATCAACAAAAGTGAGAACCCCGTCAGAATTACTGGCACCAAGCCCCGCAGTGCTGGCTATCGCGGCAGCGCCGCTAGTGAAATATCGGCCCTGGTTGATGGCTGCATTCATCATGCCCTCGGAGCCATACAAAAACAGCCTCGCCTTCTCAACGGACTGAAGGAAACTCGGCGTATTTCCGTCTACCAGTACCATCGGATCGACCGGTGTTACGTTAGGGCCATTGCCGCAGTGGCTTCCGTCCGGAAGACAGCCATCGATCACGTTGTTGGCGATGTTGTAGTCGTTGTTACTGACGGCGAATGCCGGAATCGTGCCGCAGGTATTAGAAGCATCAACACCTGACGCTTTGGTTACATTACTGTCGCCAAGTAAGAAAGACAGTGAAGTTCCTGAACCATTCGGCAACGTCACTACAGCATTCACCGGATAGTCGAGAGTGTAGCGAGAAACAACTATCTCCATTTTCTTTTGACTATTGCTCGGACCCGTTCCCAAAACGCGAATCCTGAGACGGTCCGGTTTATACGTAGCAGTGGCGCAATTCGTGACGGTGTCCTGGTTATCAGGATCGATGATCGAAGTGACTTGAAAGCGCACCGCTGCGTCGGTAGTCACGTTGACGAAGCCACCCGCCATAGTGGTCCATCGAGTAGGCGTGCAAAGAACATTGCGGAAGGTGGCTTTGGTTCCGACCGGACTGGATTTGGCGTTCCCTCGTAGCACTTCGAGCGTTCGCGCAATACCTGCTTCGGCCCCGTAGTACGCCTGCATCTCGGCGGTCGAATCACGCGCGGTGATGTTGGTCATGGTCGCAGTCAGAATCAGAGTCCCACCGGCAGCCAGCAACAACAAAGAAAGAAGCACGGCGGTGATCAGCGCTGCGCCTCGTTCGGCGGCGCGACTTTCGTGTAACGGCTTTTGTGATCTCATTGATCTAGTAACCCCACAAACCAGTGTTGCGCAGCGTGACGTCTGAACAAAGTAAAACTGAGTACTGCTGCTGATAGCCCGGCGAGCCTGGAGTTCCGACCTGGTCCAGGGTGACCGAGACGGCGATGACAATGTATTTCGCATTTGCAGGAAGCACCTCAGCCGCCGACGGATCTTTGATATCCGAACCTTTTTCGGGCGCCGTGTAAGTCACTTTCTGATCGAAGTAATGAATGTTCATGCTGTCAATGCGGTTGGCCAGCACCGTGCTGCCGTTTCCAAACCGATCGTGTCGTGCCAGGTACATCGTGTTCTCGGCTTCGTTGATGAAATAGGTTATATCTTCGCCTGAATCCTGAACGTTGGCTCGTGAATCGTCAGAGACTGAAGGATCGTAGTCAAACTTGTTGAGGTTCGCGCGAATACGAATCGCATGCAGGCCGGAGTCCGCGGCGACGATACCATTGTTCGTCATGTTGAATCCGGTATTGGCGATTTCGCGCGACATGATGTTGATAGCGCGTTGCGTATCGGCGAGTGCGTCTGACTTTTGATTCTCACGAGTGCGCATACGAAGCGCATTCGCGAGCAGAGTGGCGGCGGCCGTCATCAACGCCATCGTGACGACCAACGCGATCACAAGTTCAAGGAGAGAGAAACCGCCTTCGGTGTTCTTTTTGTTCAACGAACTCATAAAGTCCTCGCTTGAGTGAGCTAATTAATGCCAACGACCTGCGTGGTTCGTTGAGTGTTGAGGATGACCGTTTCAAATCCAGTGGTCGCCGTTGCCGGAGTCACTGCCACTCGAAAAGTTTTACTCGTCGGAGCGCCGGCGTCAGGCTCGCCGAGGGGAACAGTGCTCATGTCCTGAATCTGAGTATTTACGGTGAAGCTTCGGCCTGCGCTCTCGAGCGTCTCAGTTACACCTTCGGCGGCTGTTGCCTTGAGGCCCCCCACTGACATATCCAACATGCGGGTTTGTGTGTTGAACGGTATCGTCCGCAGCGATTCCATCCGCTTCTGCGCGATTGTCATGGCGAGCTCGCGATCGTCCGCCCTGGTATTCGCTCCGAGGGCATAGGTGAAGAGAGAAGCGATGCCCAGCCCGATGATCATGAGTATTACGAGCGCGATGGCGGCTTCGAGCAACGTGAAGCCTTGTTGCGCGGCTTGAGCGTTTGGACAATTGTTATCGTTACGCATAAGGGCCACCCTTTAGTTACTTACCGAAACGGTGAGCTGTGCCGCTGAACCACAAGAAGGGGTGCCCGCAACTTCAACCACGAATGTACCGCGATTGCCGCCGCCCTTCTTGGTGGTGATAGTGATGACACTTGAACCACTGCCATCGATTCTTACCAGTGAAGCATCGATGACCAGACTGTTTCCGCTCCCTTGCTGTTTGGCGCTGATAGTTCTGATTCCAGTCGCATTCGTCATCGTGAACGTAGCTGTTCCTGACAGCTTGGTCGTGTCGCTCTGGCTCAACTTGAGCTCGCTGGGGCTGATCGTGGAGACACACTGTGGAATCGGGGTCGAACCCGGGCTCGGGGTGGGCGTTGGCGTTGGTGTGGGCGTCGGCGTCGCGTTTCCATTTCCGTTGCCGTTATTGCCATCGGGTCCGTTACCATTTCCATTATGCGGGGTCGCCGTGGGACTGGGAGTGGGAGTTGGTGTTGGATCTACTGGATCGACTCCATCTCCGCCGGGATCTACTTCAATAGGTGGAGTACCTTGAACTGATGGACTAGGAACAGGTGTCGGATCAGAGTCAACATCTCCCGTAACCTGAGTTACTTCAACTGCCGGAATCAATTGATCGGGGAAATGCTGTTCGCCAACCGTGATGTCGCCGGAACCCGAAACGTCAACCGGCATACTGCGCTCGAGATACGAACTGAATATCTGGAACACCCAGGCTTCTGTAATTCTGCCGCGCCAGTCGAATGTCACTCTTTGGGCAGCAGTGGAAAAAACGAGTCCAGTTTCGAGTTGGAAGGTGCGCGTCTCCAGGAAACCGCTACCAAAATCCATGGTAACCCCGTAGGTGGAAGTGCCTGGGCCATAAGTTTCGACCCACGACTCCTGGCCGGTCGCAGCATGACGGCGAATGGCGTCGACGCGGGCCTTCTCGACGTAGGTGGCGAAGAGCCGGGCGGAGTTTTGAAGCCGGAATTCCGCGCGGGCGTTTGTTATCCCGAGCACTCCGAAGACGGAGACGATAGAGATGATCGCTATGGTCACGATCATCTGCATGGTTGTGAACCCGTGGTGTTGCCTGTTTGCTCGTCGTTTGCGGTTCATTGCGGCACCTTCCTCCGGGCTCATCCGGGGCAACAACCGTTCCGCCGTAGTTTGTTTGGGTTTTTGAAGTTTTGGTCGGAGGAGACAATGGAGATTGTTACTTTAAGTAACACGACTAGGAACCCAGCTTCCTATTTTTTAGCCGCGGATGAACACAGATAAAATACTGATCTTGTTATCCGTGTCATCCGTGGCTAAAATTCGGCCCAGTGGCTGATATCCTACTTGTCGAAGACAAAGACAGTCTGCGTCGCGTGCTGCGGTTGACGCTCGAGAATGCGGGATACAGCGTAACGGAAGCGATCGACGCCCGCGCGGCGCTCAACGAGATCGCGAATTCGCGTCACCGCCTTGTCCTCACTGACTTGCGCATGCCAAACGGTTCCGGCCTCGACGTGCTGCGTGCAGCGCGTGCTGCCGACGCGGACGTGCCGGTTATCGTCATGACCGCCTTTGGCTCGATCGACGAAGCCGTGCAGGCTATGAAAGACGGCGCGCACGACTTCCTGCAAAAGCCAGTCGATTCAAATCATCTTCTGCTGCTGGTTGAGCGCGCGCTCGAACAAGCCAGACTCCGAACCGAGAACGTTCTGCTGCGCGAAGAATGGTCGCGCCGTTACGGCTTCCCGCGCATCCTCGGCGAATCGGAAACATTGAAACGCGCCGTCGGGGAAACTCAGCGCGTGGCCCAGACCGAAGCCACTGTCTTACTACTCGGCGAATCAGGCACCGGCAAGGAGCTCTTCGCGCGCGCAGTTCATCATCTCTCCGCTCGGCGCGATCATCCTTTCGTCGCCATCAACTGCGCCGCCATCCCTGAAACACTGATCGAGAACGAGCTCTTTGGTCACGAGCGCGGCGCTTTCACGGGCGCGAGTGATCGCCGTCAGGGTAAGTTTGAACTTGCTTCCGGCGGCACCGTGTTTCTTGACGAGATCGGGGAGTTACCTTTGGGCGTCCAGGGAAAACTGTTGCGTGCGATCGAGGAGAAGGTCGTGGATCGTATCGGTGGACGTGCTCCGGTTGCGGTCGACGTTCGTGTTGTCGCCGCGACGAACAAAGACTTGAAAGCAGCGGTCGAGAACGGGCAGTTTCGTGGCGATCTGTTTTTCCGTCTGGCCGTGTTTCCGATCGAAGTGCCACCGCTGCGCGATCGCGGCGATGACATCGTGCTGCTGGCTCAACACTTCGCATCCGAGATCGGGCGCGAGTTGCGCGGGCGTGAAGCGCAGTTAAGCCCGCAATCAATCGCGGCACTGAAACAGCATCACTGGCCCGGCAATGTTCGCGAGCTCGAGAATGCAATCGAGCGCGCCTGTATCATCTCTGATTCGCTGTTACTTCAGCCGTCCGACCTGGGCCTCGGACCGTCAGGTACGCATGAAGCTGAATCATTAGCCCAGCTCGATCTTTCCGGAACGCTCTCGGAAGCGGCCCATCGTGCGCTGCATCTCGTCGAGCGCAAAAAGATTCGCGACGCGCTGGAAGCAAATCACGGTAACAAGAGTAAGACCGCTGAGGATCTCGGTGTCAGTTACAAGACGTTGCTTAACAAAATCAAGGAATACGCTCTCTGAAATTAATCATTACCTTTTCACGCGTCGAATTACTTTCCATACCTTGTCAGTAACTTCCCGAGCTTCCGATAAACCGAATCCTGCCGTAAAAACAAAATACAAAACGCCATAGAGGCCGAGTACGATGGCGGCTACCGGGATAGGGTGCATAC
>DATENQ010000194.1:0-5172 GCA_035275005.1 Pyrinomonadaceae bacterium
AAAGGGGACCATCGCAAACACCATTCGCCAGTACCCCGTCGGCCGCTCCATGTTCTCCACGCCCAACGAAGTGGAAATGCACGAAGGCACGCTCAAACCCGTGCGAGAAAAACCGACTCGCGAGGAGATGCTGTCTCACTACATCCACTTCGTCCTCGACCTCGATCTGCACATCAACACTGGCGAAGAAGTCACCGCCGTAACCGGCAACATCGACGAGGGCTTCGTTATCAAAACAACCCGTGGCGAATATCAGGCAGCGCGTGTGCTGTTTGCGATCGGAGCGATGGATATACCCCGCCGGCTGCACGTCCCCGGCGAAGAATTGCCGAAGGTGCATCACCTCTTTGTCGAGCCGTACGCTTATGTGCGAAAGGAGGCGTTAGTTGTAGGCGGTGGTAACAGCGCCGCCGAGGCAGCTCTATTTCTTTCGGAAGAGGGCGCGCGGACCACGATGGCTATCTGGCGCGAAGACTGGGAAAACCGCGATCCGAAAGCCGGCGCGATGAAACACTGGGTGCGAACTCCGCTCGAAGCCGAGATCAAAGCAGGCCGGCTTAACGTCATACTCTACAAACACGTCGATGAGATCACAGAAGCGGAAGTGAAGTTGACGACTGAGACCGGCGAGTCGTTGACGCTTCCGAACGACGTCGTGTTTGTACTCGTCGGCAGTGATGCAGATCTGACGTTACTCAAACAGCTCGGAGTAAAAACCGAACGAGGGAAACTTACTGAAGTGCCGGTCTACAATCCGGAAACCTTCGAAACCAGTGTGCGTGGCATATACGTCGCCGGACATTTCACACACGCACGTCACATCAAAGCCGCGATCGACGTCCCACGCCGCATCGTCCCCCTCATCGCGAAAGATCTAAAAAATAATTAGCCACAGATGAACACGGATCTGATCCGCGCTCATCCGCGTTCAGCTGTGGCTAATTATTGTGACTCGGTTTGGCGACGTGCGACGCCGCTTTGGTGTGCGGCAGTTTCGACTTCGCGTGCCACCGCTTCCGCTACTCGTTTATCAAATACTGACGGAACGATGTATTCCGGATGCAGCTCGGTGTCGCTGATAATGCCGGCGATCGCTTTTGCCGCCGCGAGTTTCATCTCTTCATTTATACGCGCCGCGCGGCACCCAAGCGCGCCGCGAAAAATTCCCGGAAAACTAAGAACGTTATTGATCTGATTCGGATAGTCAGAACGTCCCGTGGCCATCACTGCAACGTACGGCGCCGCATCCTCAGGCATGATCTCCGGAACCGGATTCGCCATCGCAAACACGATCGGCTTCTCTGCCATCGCCTTCACGTCTTCCTGATCGATCACTCCGGGCACCGACAAACCCAGGAACACGTCCGCCCCTTTGATGACCTCGTGAACTGTCCCCTTCTCTTCACTCGGATTCGTGTTCTGCGCGTACCAGTCTTTCATCCAGTTCATGTTTTCCCGGCGTCCACGATAGAGCGCTCCGGTCTGATCGCAACCGACGATATTTCGCACGCCCGCGGCCATGATGATCTTCGAGCACGCCACACCCGCCGCGCCGACGCCGTTTACAACCACCTTGACGTCGCTTATCTCCTTGCCCACTAACTTCAGCGCATTGATCAGTGCGGCGAGTACGACGACTGCCGTGCCGTGCTGATCGTCGTGAAAAACCGGAATGTCGAGCTCTTCCCGCAGTCGTTCTTCGATCTGGAAGCAACGAGGCGCGGAAATATCTTCGAGATTGATCCCGCCAAAAACTGTGGAGATCGCTTTCACCGTTCGCACGATTTCGTCAGGATCTTTGGTGTTCAAACAGATCGGGAAAGCATCGACGCCCGCGAACTCCTTGAACAACATCGCCTTCCCTTCCATCACCGGCAATGCAGCTGCTGGTCCAATATCGCCGAGGCCGAGCACTGCTGTTCCGTCCGTCACGATGGCGACTGTATTTTTCTTGATCGTGAGGGTGAAAACTTTATCCGGCTCTTTGTAAATGGCGTCGCAGATGCGCGCAACGCCCGGCGTGTAAGCCATCGAGAGATCGGCGCGCGTCTTCAGCGGCACCTTCGGAACGACTTCGATCTTTCCTCCCAGGTGCATCAGGAACGTCGGGTCTGACACCTGAAGCAGCTCGACGCCGTCGACGTCTTTGACTGTGTCAACGATCTGTTCGCCGTGTTTACTGGAAACTGAGCTGACGGTGATGTCGCGGACGATGTAGTCGTTACCGACGGTGACGATGTCGATGGCGCCAATGTCGCCGCCGGCCTTCCCGATAGCAGTGGTTAACTCACCAAGCGATCCGGCACGTGAAGAAAGCCTGACGCGCAAGGTCAAACTGTAACTCGCGCTGGGTGTTGGTTGCATAACGTGATTATACCGATTTAAGAATCCGTGTAATCTGTAGGTGCTTCTTTGTAAGTTTCAGGGATCTCTGTCCGAGTAAACGATAAAGATCGAGCGCATCGGCGAGATCTTTGTGTTTGAGCGCCGCGAGATGTCGCTTCACTGTTTCCACATCGCCACGTGCAAAAGTCCCGGTCAACGCCTCCGCCGGATCCTTGGTTTCGAGATTGTGTACGGTGCTGGCAATCAAAGGCAGCAACACGCTGCGGGCGGTCTTCCGCGTCAGCCCGCACTCGACCAGCATCTCGAGCGCCACATCAAACAACGCGACGACGTTTCCCGCAGACATCACCGCGGCCGCGTGATAAAGCGGTTTATCTTCCGAGCGGATCGAGAAGCTTTTGCCGCCGAGGTCACTGACGATCGTTTTCGCGACGCGCAAAGTAGTGAGATCCCCCTCGACACTCCAGTAGCCGCCGCGTAGTGCTGTGCCACCCTCGCGCGCGTCGCTCACCGACATCAGCGGGTGAACCGAACCAATGCGCCACCCCCTCTCGCGCAAAGGGGCAAGCGCTTCCACTGAGAGGGCGCCGCTGGTGTGAAGCGCTGTGGCGGTGAACTTAAGACCACTGAGCGCACCAACAACACTGGCAATCTGATCGTCAGGAACTGTAATCAGAAAGACATCGGCGGGTTGCAGTAAGTGCAATTGTTTTGCGGCTAAGACCTGCACCTCTGCGTCTAAAAGTGTGGCGGATTTGCGCGCCCTTTGCGCCCGGCGAGCTACGAGTGAACGGATTGAATACCCCCGACCGGCTAGCGCGATCGCCAGCACCGTTCCAAGGCGCCCGCTGCCGATGATCGAGACTTCAGGCTTTTGCTTCCTTTTCCTATCGGGCATAGGTATAGTTACAGCTATCGTTAATGATAAAGGCGCGAAAGTCAGTTCCCTCCGGGCCAGGAAGTTGCATTTGGTGAACCAACCAAGCCGCCGAACCTGTGCATCATAGACTGCGCGTCTGGATTTAGCGAAAACGACAGTCGTAGACCCCGCCCTCAGGTCATTCGAAAACTTTGGAGGTTTTTTGAGATGAATTACTTCTCCCGTGCCACGAGTGCTTTCGTTTTAACCGCTTCTTTACTGGTGAGCTCGGTGGCTGCGGTCGCGCAGCAAACGTCGACCGTAAAACCGGCCGAAGATGCTCAAAAGACCGAAAAAGCACAGCCAGAGCAAAAGCAGACCACACCCGCCGCGACACCCGTCAGATCAAACAAGCCGCTATCGACCAATGAAGATCCAAACATGATCGGCAAGCGGAATATTAATACCGGACTTATCGCCAAGATGAGCGGTTCGACGGAAAAGGAAGTACGTCTGGGACGTGAGCTGGCCGCGGAGGTTGATCGCCAGGCGAAGTTTGTTGACGACCCGACTATCACCGAGTACGTGAATCGCGTGGGTCAGAACATCGTGCTCCACTCCGATGCGAAAGTGCCGTTCACCATCAAGGTCATCGACTCTGACGAAGTGAACGCCTTTGCGCTGCCGGGTGGGTTCTTTTACGTAAACAAAGGATTGCTTCTGGCGGCAGACAACGAAGCTGAGCTGGCCGGCGTGATGGCGCACGAGATTGCCCACGTCGCAGCGCGGCACGCAGTCGAGAACCAGACGAAGGGAAGCTTGCTCGAGTACGCTGCGCTCGCGGGATCGATATTCATCGGTGGTATTCCGGGAATGATTTACCAGAATACGGCCGGTATCGGACTGCTCGGCATTTTCATGAAGTTTAGCCGCGGCGCGGAAGAAGAAGCGGACAAGCTCGGCGTCCAGTATATGTACGCCGCCGGTTACGATCCGGGCGCGATGGCGACCATGTTTGAGAAGCTGGAAGCCAAGAACAAGAAGAAACCGGGACTTATCGCACGCGCTTTTGCGTCGCACCCGGCGCCGCCGGACCGCAGGCAAGCGGCACTCAACCTGGCAGCCAGATTTCCGGAGCATGACGAGTATGTCATCAGCAGTTCCGAGTTTCAGCGAGTTAAAGGCCGGCTGTTGAGACTTTCAAATGCACGTGCTTCGACGGCTGGAGCGATTGGGGCTGGTGATGAAACTGGAGCACCCGGCAGGCCGACCTTGAAGCGTCGTCAGCCGACCCCGGACGATACCACGACGACTCCGACTGACGGCGAGCAGCCAAAGTCGACGACGGAAGCGCCGCCGAAGCTTAAGAAAAACGACGGCAGCACTAAAACTCCCGACAAGCCGTAACAACTTGTGGTAACTTAACCATCGAGGCCCTTCGGGATTCCCGAAGGGCCTTTTCATTGAGGTTCACCTATCCGCAGATTACGCAGATTGTGCAAATAAATCCGTGTAATCTGTGGATGGATGAACTGTCCCGTCGCGGGTTGACAATATTTTGACGCGTTCTGTATTCTAGCCGTTCGCGTTTTATTCGCTGAAAACAGAGATAGTTAACTATGTCAACACACTTCCCCAGCGGAAAGGACCTCGCTGGAAGACGAAAATGGTACGTGGTAGATGCGAGCGGTCAAACCGTCGGGCATCTGGCTTCTGAGGTTGCTTCAATTCTGAGTGGCAAGCGAAATCCCGAATGGACTCCCTTTCTCGACATGGGCGATCACGTCGTTGTGATTAATGCCCGGAAAGCGGTCCTGAAGGGAAACAAGGTTGAGCAGAAACTTTACCGTCATCACACACTTTACCCGGGAGGTCTGAGACAGACTACCGCAAAGGAGATGATCGCCAAGCGCCCGGAGCGAGTTATTGAGCTCGCTATCAAGGGCATGTTGCCGAAGACAAAGCTC
>DATENQ010000195.1:0-14574 GCA_035275005.1 Pyrinomonadaceae bacterium
AGTGTGCGCTTCTCGCGTTTCTTCGCGGCATCCTTCTTCCCGCTGTTCGTCAATTCCTTTTCGGTTAACTGCGGCGCACGTGGTCCAAGCGTGCGATAACTCTCCGCGAGCCAATACAGGTTTTCCGAATCTTCATGAAAATCTACCAGACGCTGCGCGTGGTAAACGGCGGTACGAGCGCGTCCGGCTTTGATGGCGAGCTGAAGATCGTGCCGCATTAACGGTTCGACAGTCTTAAAGTACGCCGCGCGCTCTCGATTCAACTCCATCTGATGTGTCACCTTGTCCGCGCGCGCGCCGAGATAACTGCTCAGATATTTAATGCGCTCATCGAGCGACGGATGGTCGTTATAGAAGAGCCTGATATTCTCGCCTTCAAAATCTCTATCCAGCAACTTCATCACGTTGACCATTTCTTCGGGCGCGTATTCAGCGCTGATCATCATGTCAATGCCTTTGAGATCAGCTTCGCGCTCCAGGTCGCGGCTGTAACCATACATCGTGGCCACCATGATGAATGGAGCTACTGTCGTAACAACGGTTATGACTGCTCCAACAACACCGCCGGGCGCATACGCGCCGACCGCTGCCATGACGTTCATGGTGAGAAACTTTTTGCGGTTGCTGCGATTGTGCACATACGTGTGTCGCCGCATTACGTGCGTCAGCTCGTGTGCGAGGATCGCTGCGAGCTGTGATTCGTTATCGATGAGCGTCATCAATCCGGTGGTGACGTAGACCGAGCCGTTCGGGAGGGCGAAGGCGTTCGGTTGCGGGTCGCGGACTATGCGAAATCTCCACGATACTTTTTCGAGCTCGAGTCCGCGGGGAATCAGCGACTGCCCGACGCGACGCACAAAAGCATTTGACGGTCCGTCGGTGAGCACGAGGCCATCGCGCTCGAGCCGGACGTCGAGCAGATCCGCTTCTTCGAGCACCTCCATATCGACTTTGCCGAATTTGAACTCTTCCCTGACGGGTGGAGGCGTGGCTTCGATGGGCGCAGTCTTCTTTTGCGCGAGCGCGAAAGGACTAAGTGGAATGAATGCAATGCAGAAGCAAAGCGCTGCAACGATTAAATTTGTGGGCTTGTGGGGGAACATAGCGCGCAAATTCTCTGGGCCAGGCAAGGCGCCGGCGACGGTGATTTTCGCCAAAAGACGTGCTAACGATACAAGATGACTCTTCAGATGTAAATTACTTATATGTCTTTCCATTGTGTATTACCCAACCGGGAATGTGCCTACCGCGTGGATCGTGGTGCGTCCAATGGATGACCCCGCCTTTCGCGTTCCAGACGTACTCGCCGTTAAAGCTAACGCTATCGCCTTCTTCGAGTCCGCTGATTCGCGGGGCGATGTCAATGTTGTGTGTAACAAGAAGTGTCTGTCCTGACGCAAGTTCAACTATGAACCGCTGGTGTCGTGGCGCATTTTCATCGTCTGACAGAACCCGTATCACCGTGCCCTTGCCTTCGACTTGTATGTTGGTTGTACCACTCGCAAACGCCTGGCCGATGGTGTCGCCGGACGAACCCCGGCTGCCACCGGAGATGAGGAAAGCTTTGTTCGGACAAGTTCCGACGGAATTTCCCTGGGCCTCTGTGGCAATGGAGAACTGTGGTGGCACAGGTGACTCGGCGCATATGATGTCGCCGTTTTCGGGCCGCTTTACTACTAACTCAGCTCCGTCGCTGCAAGCTGAATTGCGCTTGTAGCCGACAACAACCATGCCTTTCGGGACAGATGCAATGCTGCAGATGATCGGTGGCGGTGATGCCTTGCGTGTTTTGCGTACTGATTTTTGAGCGGTTGCGCCGGAGGGAATCAAAGAAAGGAGCACCGGTAAAAGCAGGAGCTTAAAGAGTCGTTGCATTTGAGATCCTCGTCGGGTGGTTGAGACTATTGAGCAGTTGAGGCGAGGCGTGCGTTTGCCCAATCCAAGCTAGCAAATCAAGCACGGAATAATCAAGCAGTATTAACTTTCAGTAAAGCCTCAATTTGAATTAACGCGGAAGGCGTTGGCTAATTTCAGCCCAGGGTTGGAAGCGCAGCGACAACCCTGGGGTCAGAGCATTAAATAGTCATTTGAACCCTGAAAGGGTTCGCCAATCGCCGAACCCTTTCATGGTTTGATCGTGATTTGAAAATTATGTCCCAGGCATTCCTTAACTTTCAGTAAAGCCCTGACTCTGCTCACTCAGTACGAAGGGCGATCGTCGGGTTCACTTTGGTGGCGCGGCGCGCCGGTATGTAAGAGGCTGCAAGGCCCACGAGGATAAGCACAGCCGAGACGCTGCCGAACGTTAGAAAGTCAGTCGCGGTCACTCCGTAGAGAAGACTTGCCATCAGACGGGTCAGCGCGTATGCCGAGATCAGTCCTGCCCCAACGCCTATCAATGTCAACGTCAGTCCCTGGCGGAGCACCAGGCGCAACACGTCCCTTGCCTCCGCGCCCAGCGCCATACGAATTCCCAGCTCGCGCCTGCGGAGGGTGACGGTGTAATTCATCACGCCATAAACTCCTACCGCCGCCAACAGCAACGCCACGCCGGCGAAAGTGAGCAGCAGCGTCATGTTGAAGCGCCGGCCGGAAAGCGATTTTGTGAGAACCTGGTCCATCGTCTGTACGTCAGTCAACGCCTGTTCTTTATCAATTGAATAGATCGCCCTCGAAACAGACTGGATTGAGCTTTCCGGACTCGAAACAGTCCGCACCACGAAACTCATGAAAGGTCGTGGCGATTGTTTGTATGGCAGATACATCATTGCGGCCGAATCGACATCGAGCCCACTCGTCTTAATATCACCAACGATGCCGACAATCTCGCGCGCCCCTTGCTCGGAGTGAAATGAGGGCGTTAGCCGTTTACCGATCGGGTTTTCTCCCGGGAAGAACCGGCGCGCCATTGCCTCGCTAATGATTACGACCGGCACGCTCTTGTCACGATCCTGATCGCTGAAGACACGCCCCTGTCGCAAGGGAATGCCAATCGCCTTGAAGTAGTCAGTTGTGATGTAACGCGTCTGTGCCATCGGCTGCTCCCCGATTGAACCCGCGGGCCTGCCTTCAATAGTGAAGGGTTGTGTCGATCCACCTCCCGCGAGGGGAATGGTGGTAGTAGCTCCAACAGAAACGACTCCAGGCACGGCGCGGATCTGTTCGAGCGCCCGGTCCAAAAAAGCAAGTACCTGGTGAGGTTCAGAATACCTCGTAGGCGTTAAAAAGACGCTCATCGTCAACGCATTGTGAGTGTCGAATCCCGGATCGACGTTTTGCAATTTCCAAAAACTGCGAATCATCAACCCGGCTCCGATCAGCAGCACCAGTGACAGAGCGACCTCGGAAATCACGAGGGCCTTGCGTGTGTGCTGCTTCATGGGGCTGCCGCCGGTTCGGCCCGAGCCTTGTTTCAGAGTTTCACTGAGGCTGGACCTCGTAAACTGCAACGCGGGCACGATCCCGATGATGATGCCGGCGCCGAACGACACTAGAAGTGTAAAGCCCAGGGCCCAGGTGTCGATGCCGGTATCGGCTGAGGCAGGAAGGCTGCCCAGACTCACGAGCATCTTACTCCCCCATATGGCGAGCAGAAGGCCAAGCACACCTCCGGTGACAGCGAGCAGAACGCTTTCGGTCAGTAGTTGTCGGACCAGCCGCGCGCGCCCGGCACCAAGCGCGATACGAACCGCCATCTCTTTCTGCCGGTTGGCGCCTCTGGCGAGCATCAGGTTCGCGACGTTCGCGCACGCAATCAACAACACAAAGCCCACAGCACAGAAAAGAACAAGCAGCGCCGTGCGGATTTCGCCGACGAGATCTTCACGCAGCGGGATGACCACGGCACCCCAGCCTTTGTTCTCCTCAGGGTATTGTTGTTCGAGCCTGCTCGAAATCGTATTCATCTCCGCCTTCGCCTGCTGCAGTGAGACGTTCGGCTTCAGACGTGCAACCACGAGGTAGTCATGGATTGATCGGACCTGACGTTCCTTTTCATCCCACGCCAGAGGCACCCATAGCTCGGTCTCGCGGGGAAACTCAAATCCGGCGGGCATGATGCCTACTACGGTAAAACTTCGACTGTTGAGCGTCACAGGTTGACCGACAATGTTGGGGTTGGCACCGAAGGCTCGTTGCCATAGTGCGTGACTAAGCACAACAACCTGATCGCTTCCGGCACGTTCCTCGTCAGTTGTGAAGGTGCGCCCCTGCATTGCATTAGTGCGCAACACCGAAAAGAAGTCTGAAGAAACAGTGGCGCCAATCAATGGCAGAGGGTCGTTACTCGTACTCAGACTCAAGCCGGCGTACCCGTAAACCGCCATTTGTTCGAAGGTAGTGCTCTGCGCCTTCCAATCAATATAGTTCGCGGGTGACACTGAAAATCTATCGAGGCCGGGAAAACTTTGCTGCGGCGGCGTATGCCACACATCCACGATCTGTTCCGGTTCGGAGTAGGGTAAAGGACGAAGCAGTAGACCATTGACGACACTGAATATCGCAGTGTTGGCGCCGATTCCGAGCGCCAGCGACAGCACGGTTACTACAGTAAAAATCGGACTATGGACCAGCGTCCGCACACCTAATCGAACGTCTCTCCACGCGGTTTCTATCAATTGGCCCATTCTAATCTCCCTCACTCTTTCTTGAACTTGCTCGACGCCCCCAAGCTCGACGAGAGCGTTACGCCGCGCCTCTCGAGGCGTGAGTCCCTGCCTGATCTTCTCCTCGGTCGACATGTCGAGGTATGCCTGGAGCTCTTCAGAGAACTCCTGGTCCACTCGGTCCTTGTGGAACAGGTTGCGCCAGAGGCTGGTCAGGCGAGGAATCAACGGCACGACCGCTTCACCTCATTCTCCTATATAGACAATCTGGTAGAGGGTAGATAAACGTTTTTCATATAGAATGTCAATACGAGCCGACTACATGAATGTTCACCACCGAAATCATGGCGCTAGTCTACGGCGATTCGTGGGCAGTGATTTTTCAGGGACAAGCGCTCATTGAAGCAGTAAACTCTTGTAAAGACTAACGTCGACTGTAACAGGAACTAAAACTTATGAACTTAACGCAAGACCTGCAATTCGCACTGCGAATGCTACTGAAGAAACCGCTGTTCACCTTAATCGCTGTGTTGACGCTGGCACTGGGGATTGGCGCCAACACCGCGATCTTCAGCGTCGTGAATGCCGTGTTGCTGCGTGGACTGCCGTATCACAAAGCGGATCAATTGATACTCGTGTACGGACAAACACCGAGCGGCGATGACGACGCCTTCTCAATGCAGGAGCTTGAAGAGTATCGAGCGGGAATGCAGTCTGTCGAAGACCTCATCGGACTTCAATCGCAAAGCGTTAACGTAACCGGTATCGATCGCCCCGATCGCGTCCGTGGTGCTTTTGTTTCAGCTAACTACTTTCAGTTTTTCAACCTCAACCCGGTAGTGGGCCGTACCTTTGTTGCCGGTGAGGATCAACCGGGCGCTCCAAAGCAAGTCGTCGTCAGTGAAAAGACGTGGCGTGAACGGCTGAATAGCGATCCCAATTTGGAAGGTAAGAAGCTGATACTAAATGGCGAGCCTTACAGCGTGATCGGAGTTGTTAGTGGCGGTTTCAAACAACCGTTCGACGCGGACGTCGAAGCGTGGATGCCGATGGCCTACTTCCCGGGCAACACCGGCCAGCGTGATGCTCGTTTTATGTTTGCGATGGGCCATCTAAGGCCCGGCAGCTCTCTGCAACAAGCGAATGCCGAAGCAGTCAACATCGCCGGACGGTTGGCCCAGGCGTATCCCAACGAGAATACAGGTCGCGGAGCGAAGGTTGAATTCTTTCGTGAGTTACTGGTTAGGGATCTGCGCCCAATGCTTTGGCTGCTCTTTGCGGCAGTGGCCGTCATTCTTCTGATTGCGTGCGCAAATCTCGCGAATCTTTTGCTCGCTCGCAGTCTCGCACGACAGAAAGAAGTTGCGGTAAGGGCAGCGATGGGGGCAACGCAATGGCGTCTGATCCGCCAGCTCTTAACTGAAACCACCTTGATGAGCATCATCGGCGGCACTGCCGGTGTTTTACTTGCTTACTGGGGACTTCGTTTGCTCCTCAAACTGCCACAGAATTTTGTCAACGCACAGGATGCGACACTCGACATGCGTGTGTTGCTGTTCGCCTTTGCAGTTTCAGTCGTTACCGGTTGGCTGTTTGGCCTCGTCCCCGCGATACAACTTGCACGTCCTCAACTTCAGTCGTTCCTGAAGGAAGGAGCAAGGGGCGGTGGTGAAGGCGCTCGCTGGAATCGTGTGCGCAGTGGTTTCGTCGTTTTCCAGGTTGCACTGTCGCTGCTGCTGTTGGTCAGCGCCGGTCTGCTCATTCGCAGTTTCGACAAACTGCTGCATGTCAACCTCGGATTCAATTCGCAACAGTTGCTCAGTCTTGAATATCGTCTACCGCGAAACAAGTATGGAAAGCCTGAAGCTCAGTGGAACTTTCACCGCGCGGTAACCGAAAGGGTCAAGGAGGTCCCGGGCGTTGAATCCGTTTCACTGATTCGCGGTCTGCCTTTTAGCGGCAATGGCGGTACGACAACAATCATCCTGCCGGATCGTGAGCTGCCGGCAAAAGGCACTGAGCCGGTAGTGATGTTCAATACGGCAATGCCGAATTATTTCGAAACGATGGGCATCCCGCTTCTTCGAGGCCGCACGTTTGGAACTCAGGATCAACTGAACACTCCGATGGCTTTGGTTATCAACCAGATGATGGCCAATCGATTCTGGCCGAACCAGGATCCACTGGGCAAACAAATAAAGTTCGTTGAAGATAATAGCGTTGGAACTGTTGTCGGTGTTGTCGGAGATGCGAAGCACTTTTTGGTCGAGGAAGAACAGCGCCCACAACTATACGCCCCATTCAGTCAGGACCCGGGGATCTTCGCAACGCTGGTGATGAGAACGAGTGTCGAGCCCATGAGTCTCGCCGAGCAGGTTCGACAGGCGGTGTGGAAGGTCGATCCGGATCAGCCAATGTGGAAAATCCGCACGGTGGAATCGCTGATCGATCGCAGTGTCGCGGATCGAAAGTTTCTGATGGCCCTGATGGGTATCTTCGCCGGACTCGCGTTAGTGCTGACAGTACTCGGATTGTATGGCGTCATCACCTATCTGGTTAACCAGCGAACACAGGAAATCGGGATACGAATGGCGTTGGGAGCACAGGTGGGCCATATCTTAAAGATGGTGTTGAAGCAGGGAATGCTGTTGGTCCTGATCGGAGTGGCACTGGGGCTCGGAGCTTCATGGATTCTAACCCGATGGCTTGCAAGTTTGCTGTTTCAGGTAAGCGCAACCGATCCGATTGCGTTTATCGGAATCTCGTTGCTGCTTATAGCCGTCGCGCTGTTAGCTTGTTATCTACCCGCTCGACGGGCGACGAGAGTCGATCCGCTTAAAGCGTTGCGGTACGAGTGAATATGGAAACACACTTGGACCCGGTCCAATAGAATTGCCACAGTTCCGACTCTTCTGTTGACTATCAACATGTAATAGCATTATGCTCGTGTTGATTATCAACAGGAGACTGGACCTCGATGGCACAGGACAAGCACGAAGTTCTACCGGGAACCCTCAACCTATTGGTCCTCAAAACGCTCGGAACCATGGGCCCATTGCACGGTTACGGAATTGCCCGGCGGATCGAGCAGGTCAGCGGCGATCTTCTCGAACTCAACCAGGGAACAATTTATCCCGCGTTATTGAAGCTCGAGCAAATGGGCTGGATCCGCTCCAAGTGGAGTGTGTCGGAAAATAATCGACGCGCCAAATTCTATTCGCTCACACGCACCGGACAAAAACAACTCCTTAAAGAAGAGGAAGAGTGGAACAGGACAGCTGCCATCGTCACTCGCTTCCTCACACCCGCCGAGGAAGAACAATGAGCAGACTAAGAATCTTTCTCTCCAGATTGCGCGGTCTCTTTCTGAAAAGAAATCTCGAGCACGAGTTGAGCGATGAGATCCAATCACATCTCGATATGCAGATTGAGGACTACGAACGGCAGGGCATGAATCCCGACGAAGCCCGTTATGCAGCGCTGCGAAAATTCGGCGGTGTAGCTCAGGTCAAAGAAACATATCGCGATCGACGTGGCTTGCCGTTTGTAGAAACATTTCTTCGCGACCTGGGATACGGGGCTCGCATGTTACGGCGCAGCCCCATCGTTACCATCGTCGCAATACTCTCGCTGGCACTCGGCATCGGTGCGAACACGGCTTTATTCAGCGTAGTCGACGCTGTACTCCTGAAACCTTTGCCGGTCGAGGCGCCGGATCGCTTGCTGGTCTTCGAATGGCAAGCGGGCCGTGCTTTCAGAACGACTGGAATGAGCGGCACGTCAAATGTGGAGGTGCCGCCAAACATGCGAGGGCTATCGTTATTCCGGTACGAGACTGTTGAAAGGATGCGGGGGGCACAGGTCGCTGCCGTGTCGGAAACCCCGCTCAGCGATCTCTTTGCCTTTGGTCCAATCAGTAAACTGACTGCGAAAGTGGGTAATGAAGCAGAGACCATCAAAGGTCAAGCGGTGTCGGGCAATTATTTTGCGGCGCTCAAAGTGCAACCGAGTGTGGGCCGCGCGATCACGCCGGACGATGATCGCTTAGGCGCAGCTCCTGTCGTGGTGCTGAGCAATCAATTTTGGCAAGAGCGGTTCGGTGCGAATTCCGCCGTCATCGGCCAACAGCTAATACTAAACAAGCAAGCCTTCACTATCGTCGGCGTAACTCCTCCCGAGTTCAACGGAACGTTGCAAGTGAACTACAAACCTGCCGTTACCGTTCCCTTAGCTCTCGAACCGTTGCTGTTCGCTGAGAAGAGCTATCTCGAACGCGGCATCTGGTGGCTGAATGTGATGGGGCGGCTCAAACCAGGAGCGACTGACGAACAGGCCCGCGAAAGTTTGAATGGTGCTTTTCAAAGCGCGGCCCTGGAACTGATGCCAACTCCGAAAAAAGCAAATCAACTGGCGGCAGCGCAACTCGATCCACAAGATTACCCGCGACTGCTGTCCGAATCCGGCCGGCGCGGAATGCCTGACGTACGCAAAAGGTTTGCGCCCTCGCTCTACGTGCTGTTCATCGTGGTCGCGTTGGTGTTGCTGATTGCCTGCGCTAACGTCGCCAACCTGCTGTTGGCACGGGCGGCATTGCGTGGTCCGGAAATTAGCGTGCGGTTAGCGGTTGGAGCGGGACGCTGGTCTCTGATCCGGCAATTGCTTACTGAGAGCTTGTTGCTCGCCGCACTCGGAGGCGTTGTGGGAGTGCTGTTCGCTTTCTGGGGCAAGAGTATGCTGCTGGCTCTGACTAAAGAAGAGACGGGACTCTTCCCGCGCGGTGTTGATCTGAGTATCAATTGGCGCGTGCTCGTGTTTACTCTCGTGATCTCGTTATTGACCGGTCTCCTTTTTGGATCGATCCCGGCCTGGCGCGCGACGAGTATGGATCTGACAACCGCTCTTAGATACAGCCGCGGAACGAGCATGCCTGTTTCGCGCTTAGGCAAAGGGCTGCTGGTCCTGCAATTGGCAGTTTCATTCCTGTTATTGATGAGTGCCGGATTGTTCATCCGCACGCTTTACAATCTCCAGCGAGTCAATGTTGGCTTCAATCAGGAAAATCTTTTGGTCTTCACGTTAGAGCCGGAAGACAGCGGTTACAAAGATGAACGGCTGGTGCAGTTCTATCAGCAACTATTTTCTCGTTTGGACCACCTCCCCGGTGTGCGTGCGGTAACATTTGGGCGCATTCCACTCATTGCGAACAGCAACTGGTTTGAAGACCTTCTACTGCCCGGCGAGAGTGAAAGCGCTGCTCCAGAGCGCGATACCATGCGTCAAGTCGTGCGCGAGAACTACTTTGCAACGATGGAAATTCCCTTTCTGAGGGGTCGCGAATTTACGTTCCGTGACGATCCTCATGCGCCGCGCGTGGGCATCGTCAATCAAACCTTCGTCAGCAACTTCTTTCACGATCGGGAAGTACTCGGCAGGTCTGTCAGGTTTCCCGGCGACAAGCGTGAGATCCAGATCATTGGCGTAGTGGCTGACACTAAATACGAAAGCCAGCGCGAGGATGTGAAGCCGTTGCTCTATACGCCATGGCAACAGGAAGTCGCCGAGCTGGGCGAGATGAATTTCGTCATGCGTACAGTCAGTGAACCGACGATCCAGGCCGCCTCGGTACGTCAGGTGGTGCGCGAGCTGGACAGCAATCTGCCGGTCATGGAAATCGACACGCAATCGGCGCGCGCGCAGAGCATCCTGGGCCAGGAACGACTCTACGTACGCCTCTTGAGTTTCTTCGGTGGAGTGGCGCTCCTGCTGGCGGCCATTGGACTCTTCGGAGTAATGGCTTATTCCGTTAGCCAACGGACAAAGGAGATCGGCATCCGCATGGCATTCGGCGCCCAAATGGCCAGCGTACTAAGACTGGTAATCTGGCAAGGAATGAAATTAGTGCTGTTTGGTCTCACAGTCGGAGCATTGGCATGGTATGCATTGAATCGTCTTTTGCAGAGTCAGTATTTTGGACCAGGAACCTGGCAGCGAGGTATGGTCCAGCAACTTTACGGGATCAAGCTGAGCGATCCATTGACGTTGATCGTCACCGGCACATTGCTGATACTCGTCGCGCTAATTGCCTGCTGGTTGCCCGCGCGGCGCGCAGCGAAAGTCGATCCACTGGTTGCTCTTCGATACGAATAGAAAGGATCACTCCGCGTTCTGCCGGTTGAGTGCGCTCAATGAGCCTTTTTATTTAGTTTTCTGTCTCACTCCACTCGCCTCATAAAACGCGCGAGCATCCTGTATGTTCAGGATGTCGTGGACCGCCTGCCGCTTGTCCTTTGCGTTGTCGTAATACGACCGCGTGATCAGATAGCCAACGTAGTAACCAAGGTCAGCCGGACGGTCTTTCGCGGTCACCGCGTTGTAGATCCATTTCGAAATATCGGGCTTGTACATGTCCGCTTCGAAGTCGCGCCAGATATCGGCATCGTGCGTGCGCCCGTAAACTTTAAGATGCTCGTTGATAGTGTGGCCCGAGATCAACTCGCCGATCATGTCGCAGGCGCCCTCCTGCAACGACTTACCGAGCAGATGGCGCTGGTCCGGAGCCGTGTTGTAGCGCTGGTTGTAGTGACACGATTCGTGCGCGACGATGGCCGGCACATTTTCGACGGACGATAGCACCACGCGCAGCCAGCCACTCAGTTCGTCCATCGGGCTGTTTGCTGTTTTGCCGTACATCTCAGTCCCGATCAAAAGACCGCTCGGCCCTGTCGTCCCACCTGAGTTTGTGACGCCGATCAAAAAGTAAACATCGGGGAACACTGCATCCGGATAGACCGATTTGAATTTTTCAAACGCCGCCCGCATGCGCTTCTCCATGCGTTGCACTTGCAGCGTCTGCGGACGAATCGACGCGTAATACCTCGGCATTTTGTCGATCGTGTCCACCAATATTTCGGCCGACTTGATTCTTAATCGTAGAAAGTCTTTCAAGCCCGGGCTGCCTTTGTCGACATACTCGGTCTGAAAGATCGCGACGCGTTTTGCTTTGTCAGTCTCCATTGCCGCCAGATCGTACGCCCGCCAGAAGTTTCCGATGTCAGACGTGACGAACTTGACCGTCGCGGGATCGCGATTGAGTTGCGGGCCCGACTGCGCGAGCGACATTGTCGAAATGAATAAGATGAAGATCGTAAGAGCGATGGTTCGTGGCATTTGGATTCCAATTCTGTAAGCCACGGATAATACGGATTGAATCCGGATCTAATCCGTTTAATCCGTGGCTGACATCGTGAGTACGACCTTGCCGAAAGTCTCGTTGGACTCGAGGCGTCGATGAGCGTCCTGGATCTTCTCGATTGGGAAAACGGAATCGATGACCGGTTGAATAGTTCCCTTCTCCAGCAGCGGTCCAACTTCTCGCGCGAATGCGTTGGTGATTGCGATCTTCTCTTCCACAGATCGCGCGCGGAGCACCGTACCAATGATGTGGAGACGTTTGCGCAGGATCTGATAGAGGTCAACGTCAGCCTTGCCGCCCGCAACTCCACCGATGAGAATGATTCGTGCCCGTTGCGCCATCGCTTCGAGACTGGCAGCGAAATAAGGACCGCCATTCAAGTCAAGAACAACATCAAATCCGCGACCGCCGGTCACGCCCTCGGCAAAAGCAGAAAGTCCTGCTAAGACGCCCGGCTCCGGAACTGCATAGCCCGACTCAAGGCCAAATGGTTTCGCGCGCTCGATCTTGTCGGGCGTGCGCGAAGTGCCGAACGCACGTCCTCCTAATGCTCTGACGATCTGAGTTGCGGCGAGCCCGACTCCGCTTCCAACCGCATGTATCAGGACGTTTTCTCCGGCTCTGAATCCTGCCTGCTGAAGAGCATCGTGTGCGGTGATGAACACTTCAGGGATAGCGCCCGCGGCAGACCAATCGAAGTTCGGTGGCACTGCGACCAATGCATCCTGGTGCGCCGTCACAAATTCCGCGTGGGCTCCGCCGGAAACGATCCCCATAACGCGATCGCCTTTGTGCCAGCGCTGAGCGTTCGTGCCCGACTCTATTACTTCGCCGGCAAACTCCAGCCCGGGGATGTTCTGCGAAACGCCTGGCGGCGCTGCATATCGACCTAACCTCTGTAAAAGGTCTGCGCGATTGAGCGCGGTACTCCGTACGTGAACGAGCACTTCCTCTGATCCCGGTTGTGGTTTTGGAACGTCCTGGATCTCCAAAACCTCAGGACCACCGAAATGAGTAATGACAACAGCTCTCATAATTTTGTTTGTACTATCCAAAAAAACCGCTTGCTCAGTTTATACCACTTCGACTCCCGCGAAATTACTTGCCGGATTCACGGACTTGTCGTAAATAACTTGGCATAAATTCCATCGCGCTAAGGTTCAACTCGAGGAGGTCAGGTTATGTCACTTCACAAGAGACTACGCGAAAACATGCTTCGGTTGTTAGTTGCCATCCTGGCCATCTCCGCGGCTGTACAAGCGCAAGCACCCAAACCACCGCCTACAAGAGTCGATAACTTTCGCGAAGTGCTTCACGGCGTCGAGATCATCGATCCGTATCGTTGGCTTGAAGAGCAGGACAACCCTGAAACACGAGCCTGGATAGATGCGCAAAACAAATACACTCACTCGCTGCTCGACGAACTCCCATCGCGACCTGTGATACAAAAGCGATTGTCGGAATTGCTGCGCGTCGACTCCGTGAGCCCGCCTTTTGAGTTTGGTGGACGTTACTTCCTTTATAAGAAGCGCGCCGAGGATGACCTGTCGATCCTCTATGTTCGTCAGAGTCTGAACGGTAAGGACGAAGTCCTGATCGATCCACACACTCTCAGTACCGATCACACCACGGACATCGGACTGCTTGACGCATCGAGCGACGGCAAGTTGATTGCCTACAGCGTTCGCCGCGGAGGTCAGGATGAGACTGAAGTGCGTGTGATGGACGTCGACAAACGTAAAGATATCGAACAACTGCCAAACGCACTTTATCGCGGCGTGTCGATGAAGACTGATGGCAGCGGTTTCTACTACAACCTCCAACGCAGAGACAGCGGGATACGCGTCTACTATCACGCGATCGGTTCCGACCAATCGAAGGACGTCGAGGTATTTGGCAAAGGTTACGGACCGGACAAGTGGGTTGGCGGATCTGTCTCGGAGGATGGCAAGTATCTGCTGTTCGGCGTCGCGCATGGTTGGGCCAGGGATGAAGTCTACGTGCAAAAGCTGCCCGATGGTCCAATTCAAACCATCGTTAACGATCTCCCCGCGCACTTCGATGCCGGGTTTGCCGGCGATAAGCTGGTAATGCAAACGGATTGGCAGGCACCGAATCAGCGCATCGTGACAGTGGATCTAAATGATCCGGCGCGCGAGAAGTGGCGCGAGATCATTCCCGAAGGCCGCGACGCAATCGCGGGTTTCTCACTCGCCGGTGGGAAGTTGTTTGTGACCTACCTGCACAATGTCACAACGCAGATAAAGATCTTCTCCCTCGATGGAAAGTCCCTGGGCGAAGTTTCGCTTCCGGGTCTCGGCTCGGCAGGTCTCGGGGGACGGTGGAACAGTAACGAAGCATTCTTCAGCTTTCGTTCATTTGTTACACCTCAGGCCATCTATCGCTACGACGTTAAAACCGGAAAGTCGGAGCTTTGGGCACAACCGAAGGTGCCGTTCAAATCAGATGACTTTGAAGTTCGGCAAGTCTGGTACTCATCAAAGGATGGAACAAAGGTGCCGATGTTTCTCGTGCACAAGAAAGGACTGCAACCTGACGGCAAACTTCCGGTGCTGTTATATGGTTATGGAGGTTTTAATGTTAGTCAGACGCCGAGGTTCAGTTCATCTGCAGCTGTTTGGGTTGAGCAAGGCGGAGTTTATGCCCTCGCGAACATTCGCGGCGGCGGCGAGTTTGGCGAGGCATGGCACAAAGCCGGCATGCTCGATAAAAAACAGAACGTCTTCGACGATTTCATAGGCGCCGCCGAGTGGCTGA
>DATENQ010000196.1:0-5509 GCA_035275005.1 Pyrinomonadaceae bacterium
ATCCAACCAACAAAGCTCGTGACGGAAAGTTTCGTTCCATCAAGCTCGAAATCAAAGGTTTGAAAGGAAAGACAGAAATTCGCGCGCGCGATGGATACTATGCGCCGAAACAGTAAACCATCGATGCCTACCTTCAATCGTGTCTTACTAATCGTTCTCGACGGCGCCGGCATTGGCGCAATGCCTGATGCTCCGGAATGGGGCGACGCCGGCGCCGACACCTTGGGTCACATTCTCGAGTCGCGTCCCGTGCGGCTACCGAACTTGCAACGATACGGCCTCGGCAATATTCGTCCATTGCAAGCGCTGCCGCCGTTGGACCAATTGATCGGGTCGTACGGTCGCTGTGCTTTGCGATCGAACGGCAAAGACACGACTACGGGTCACTGGGAGATGGCGGGCATCGTTCTGGACCGTGCCTTTCCGACTTACCCGGACGGCTTTCCATCGCCGGTGATCGATCGCTTTGTGAAAGAAACGTCTGTGCCCGGCATTCTCGGAAATTTCCCTGCGTCGGGAACAGAGATCATCAAGGTGCTTGGTGAAGAGCACGTCAAGACAGGCAAGCCAATCGTCTACACTTCGGCGGATTCAGTATTTCAAATAGCCGCGCACGAAGAAGTGATCCCGCTCGAAAGGCTTTACGAGATCTGTGAGATCGCCCGCCGCATACTCGACGGCAAACACAAAGTCGGCCGCGTGATCGCGCGCCCGTTCCTCGGCCAGCCCGGATCTTTTTATCGCACGGAGAACAGGCACGACTACGCGGTGCCGCCACCGCGCGAGAACCTTTTGCCCGCGCTCGCCGCTGATGATCTCGACGTCGTTTGTATCGGAAAGATCGCGTCGATTTACGACTCGATGGGCGTGACGAAAGATCTGACCGCGAAGAACAACGAGCAATCGATCGATCAAACAATCACTGCGCTGAAGGATTCCACGCGCGGCTTGATCTTCTCGAACCTCGTTGACTTCGACATGCTCTACGGACACCGGCGCGACACCGAAGGCTACGCCAAAGCACTCGAACACTTCGACACGCGCCTGCCAGAGATCGAATCAGCGATGCGCGACGACGACGTGATGATGATCACCGCGGATCACGGAAACGATCCAACATTCCGCGGCTCGGATCACACCCGCGAATACGCACCCCTCCTTGTTTACGGAAAAAACGCGCGTGCCGGCGTTAACCTGGGCACGCGCGCTTCGCTCGCCGACATCGGACAAACAATCGCTCACAACTTCGGCCTGAAATTGAACGCCGGCGACAGTTTCTTAGACAGAATTAGCCACGAATAACACAGACAACACGGATAAGAAAATGGATTGAAATCCGTGTTCATCTGTGGCTTATTTCCTGGCTGTGAGACTTCGGTAGATCGTTTCTACCCAGCGATCGGTAGAGATGAAGCCTGTTCCCCAGGGCTTCCATTCTTCGGGAAGACCTTCGCTCTTGACCTGCTCCAGGGTTTTTCCGGCGGCGATCTTCTGGCGCACGATCTCGGTGGTTTGCTGCAACATGCGGTGGTAGCTCTTCAGATCGTCCAGTGTCGAAATCGGGCCATGCCCGGGGATCAGTTTCGCTCCCGCAGGTATCTTCGTGACGAGCTCGCCGATGTTTCTGACTAACCCTTCGACAGTCCCGCCGCTCTCCAGATCAACAAACGGAAACCGACCTGCAAAGAAGTCGTCGCCAAGATGGACCACGTTTGAAGTCGTGAAGAAGATAACGCTGTCGCCGTCCGTATGGCCTTGCGGGAAGTGAATGGCGCGAATCTCTTCGCCGTTGAAGTGCACTGTCAGTGTCTTATCGAAAGTGATCACCGGCAGTGCTTCTTTAGGTGACGGCGGAGTCGTGCGATTAAAGACAGTTGACTTCTGCTCGGTAGCGAGTCGCTTGCGCACGTTGTCGTGAGCGATGATCGTGGCCTCTGGTCCGAAAGCGACGTTGCCGCCCGTGTGATCGCCGTGCCAGTGTGTGTTCAGAATGAAGTGTAACTTTTTGTCGGCAATACCCTTGAGCGCTGCCCTGATCTTGTCGGCGAGCGGTTCAAACTGGTCATCGACGATCAGCAGGCCGTCGTCGCCAACCGAGACGCCGATGTTTCCACCCGCACCTTCGAGCATGTAAACGTTACCGGCAACTTTCGTCGCCTTAATCTGGACTTTCGAATAATCGGTTTGCTGCGCTTGCACGGCAGCAGCAAACACGAGCAAGAGCGTTAACGACAGAATTTTCTTCACGTTTTTTCTCCTACGCTTCCGGATTCTTCAACACAGCGATGAACGGCAAGTTGCGATAGCGTTCAGCGAAATCTAAACCATAGCCAACCACAAACTCATCGGGAATTTGAAAGCCGAGATAATCGATTTTGACTGTTCGCTGGCGGCGCTCGAACTTGTCGAGCAGCGCCGCGAGCTTCACGCTCGCCGCTCCGCGTGATTCGAGATTCGCGAGCAGGTACGACAGCGTCAGTCCCGTGTCGACGATATCTTCAACCACGAGAATGTGCCGTCCTTCGATTGGCACGTCGAGGTCCTTCATGATTCGCACTTCACCGGACGTTCGCGTTGAGGATCCGTAACTCGATATCGCCATGAACTCAATGCCGAGCCGCGTATCGATCGCGCGCATCAGGTCGCTGAGAAAAAAACAGGCGCCCTTCAGGACGCCAATCAGCAACGGGTTGAGCCCGGCATAGTCGCGCGTGATCTGCGCGCCCAGCTCCCTGATGCGGTCGCGTATTTGTTCCTCTGAGATCAGGATGTCGAGATTTGGATTGCTGAACTCCGATGTAAACTGGGCGGAAGAGGTAGCCACTTAGTTTCTCCTTTAATGAAGACGCTGGTCGAGCAAGAATTTGCCTATGTGCTGCGTGGTGCGACATACTATGCAAGCTCTTCCTTCAGGTCAACATGCGTAACATAAATCGACTATCTCGCACACTACTTTGCGCTCTCGCTCTGACGATTTTTGTCGTTCCCGCGTTTGGTCAGGGAACAGCGATCGAGCCTTGTCCGGCAACGCCCGCGCCGAAACCCGGCGTCGATAATCCGCGCGCGCAACGGTTGCCCGTTGATTCATCGATTCCCGACGATGCGGACGTCGTGAAGATTATTGCGCCTTATGCAGAAAGAGTCCGCGATCTCAGCAAGGTGATCGGGCGGCTCGAAGGCGATCTTAAAAAGGGACGCGTCGGCGGCGGCTCGCTGGGAAACTTCGTAACCAATGGAATCAAAGCGCAGGCACAGGCACAACTCGGAAAGCCGGTGACGCTTGCGATCATGAACTCCGGCGGCCTCCGTAAAAATGAGATCTCCGCGGGTGAGCTGCGCTCAAGCGATATCTTCGAGCTGTTGCCATTTGAAAATGCCCTCGTTGCCGTTGACGTCACTGGCGTGCAGCTCGCGAAGCTGCTGGAGATCGTGACGCGCGACGCGCAAGCGGGCGCGCGCATTCAGTTCAAGTGGAACGACCGTGACCGTCCCGAGTTTCTGAGTGGCAAGCTTCTCGACGCTAGTGGAAAAGAACAGGAGATTGATCCTGAGAAGATCTACACCGTTGTGACGATTGATTACCTGTTGCGTCTCGGTGGTGGCGCGTATGCGATTCTCAAGGAGGCAAAGAGCGCCACGCCTCTGAACATCACTTTGCGCGATGCGATTCTGAATTATGTTAAGAGTGAGACCGCGGCGGGGCGACCGATACGCAGCGTCCTGGACGATCGCTTTGTACAGGTTGGACCAGGGCCGAAGTCGACGGAGGAACCGCGATGATTAATCGTCGAACCTTCTTAACGACCTCCGCTGCTTTCGGCGCGACACTCGCTGTCTTTCCGCGAGATGTATTCAGCGTCGCCGACACCGTCATCACGATTCTCCACACGAACGATACGCATTCGCAGATCGATCCTCTGCCTGCCAACGATCGGAACGCGGGCATGGGAGGTGTCGCGCGTCGCGCCACACTCGTCAAACGCATCAGAAAAGAGAATCCTAATACGTTGCTGATCGACGCCGGCGACGTGCTACAGGGCACGCCGTACTTCAACTTCTACAAAGGAGAGGTTGAATACAAAGCGATGTCGGCGATTGGTTACGACGTTGGCACGCTCGGTAATCATGAATTCGATAACGGAGTCGAGGCTCTGGCCGTGGCTTTGAAGTTTGCAAACTTCGATCTGGTCTCGGCTAACTACGACGTGAAGGGAACTGTGCTCGAGAGCAAAGTCAAACGTTACGTCGTCAAGACAGTTGGCGGGCTACGAGTCGGGTTGTTTGGTCTGGGTGTCAGTCCGACGGCGTTGATCACGCCGGATAACTTCAAAGGCGTGACTTATATCGACCCGGTGGTTGCCGCGCGTGAAGTAGTGAAGAAACTGCGCGATGAAGAGCGCTGCGCGCTGGTCGTGTGCATGTCGCATCTTGGGTATATCGAAAAGGGAGACCAGGGCGATTTGCTCGTCGCGTCGCAGGTTGACGGCATCGACTACATCGCCAGCGGGCACACGCACACGTTCATGGAGAAGCCTGTAACGCAAACGCAACCGTGCGGCGCGAAGACGATGATCTTTCAGGTTGGGAAGAGCGGGATCTATGTGGGTCGCGCTGATTTCACTTTTCGAAGTGGGAAACTGGCGGCGGCTTCGGCGCGGCTGCTGGATCTGAGGAACGTTTAATGGATGATTCAGCTCGCGATCGAGTGCGTGCCCTCGTGCGCGAGGTGTTGGCGAAGGCGGCGCCCGAGGACCCTCAAACTCCGAGTCGCTTTGTAAATACTGTTCCAGAGAGTGCGACTCAAACTACTGCGGTGACGCGTGATGAATCGGCGAAGAGCATCATCACTGAGGACGACGTGCGTGGGTTGGAGGCCGGTGCGGTTCTCCGAATCGGAGAGGACGCGCGCCTGACGCCACTGGCCGCGGACATCGTCAACGAAAAGAAGATCGAGATCGTGCGACGCGCTTCGCGACGCGGATCGAAGGCGTTGAAGCTAATCGCTGTGGGAGCGGACCACGGTGGGTTTCAGATGAAGGAAGAGCTCAAGGTGCTGCTGAGTGAGCTTGGTCATAAGGTGCAGGACTTTGGAGCGTATTCGGAAGAGGCGGTTGACTATCCGGATTTTGCGCACGCGGTGGCGCGCGCGGTTGCCGACGGCAGCTCGGATCTCGGGATCGTGATTGACGGCGCGGGCGTTGGCAGCGCGATGACGGCGAACAAGGTCCCCGGTGTTCGCGCCGCGGCGTGTTACTCGGTTGAAGTGGCGCGCAACTCGCGCGAGCACAACGACGCGAACGTGCTGACACTCGGAAGCAAGACGATCAACAGCAAGCAGATGCGCGACATCGTAATGACCTGGCTTTCCACCGAAATCACCGAAGAACGCCACCGTAAGCGCGTCGCCAAGATCGACGCAATCCAGCGCCAATACCAGCGTTAGATCCCATCGAATAGAACAAGTCAGGAAGAGGGGCTTGCCCCCGGTCTTAGAACCCTTAGCAGCGGG
>DATENQ010000197.1:0-2704 GCA_035275005.1 Pyrinomonadaceae bacterium
GACACACGCACCACCTTCGGCGTGGTCGAGATGACCACCGGCTGCGGGCGTCGTTGCAAGTTTTGTGTCCCGGATCTGAATCCGCAGATCGATCTTCCTAAAAACAAGATCATGGATGCGGTTCGCGCGAATGTCCGAAACGGCAACAAACAGATCTCACTTGCCACTGAAGACATGTTCATCTGGGGGCAAGTTCATACGGACACGCCGTTTTACTTTCCGAACCGCGAAGCGCTCGTCGATCTTTATGCCGACATAGTGAATACGCCCGGCGTCGAACAGCACGTATTGAGTCACTGCACGATCGCGCCGGCTGTTGTTGATCCGCTGCTCATTAAACAACTTTCAGATCTGCTGCTGCCGAAGAGCCCGATCCACTTTCCGTACCTGAGCAGTCATCCGCAGAAGAAGGCGCTGGCGCCGTTGATCGGTCTCGAGACTGGCTCCGTGCGCATGGCCAAGCAGATCATGTCAAGCAAGGGCGTGCCGTTTTCGATCGAAGACTGGCCCAGCGTCGTGCTCGAAGGACTGCGCGTGCTGAACGAGAACAACTGGTTTCCGGCGATGACGTTGATTGTCGGCAATCCCGGCGAGACCGACGAAGACGTGATGGCGACGATCGATCTCGTTTACGAGATGGAGCGACGCGGCTTATTCGCTTTCCTCGTCCCGTCGATCTTTACGCCCCTGCACGACACGCGGATGGAAAAGGAAAAGGGCGTCACGCAGACAAAGCAGTTAACGCCGTTGCAGTGGCAGCTCATGATGAAGTGCTGGAAGATGAACCTCAGACCGGGGCAGTACAGTTGGTGGGGACCGATGGCGTGGCGCGTCGGCTCGGTCGGAATGTGGCTTTACAAGCTGCGTCGTCTGAATGGTCCAAACTTCACCTGGCCGTTGCTCATGTTCTCCGGCGCGATCTCGGAAAAGAACCTTCAGCGCATGGGTAAGATCTACTCGGGCAAACCACTGAAGGTGAAGACACGCAGAGAATTGATCGCGTCGCTCAAGCCGAAGGATTGGCAGCACCTGCGCGCCGACAACGGCGACCTGCCCGTGGAGTACGTTCCGCGTATGGCAGCAGCGCATGCGGTAGCAGCCATATGAAGGATTTAACAAGGCTACTCGAGCAGAACAGAGCATGGGCGGAGAGCATCAAGGCAAGTGACTCCGAGTTTTTTCCAACCTTAGCCAAACAACAAACACCGCGATACCTCTGGATCGGATGTTCCGACAGCCGCGTGCCCGCGACGCAGCTTGTCGGCATGGAGCCCGGCGAGATGTTCGTGCACCGCAACGTCGCGAATGTCGTGGTCCATACCGACTTCAACTGCCTGTCAGTGTTGCAGTATGCGGTCGATGTACTCAAGGTCGAGCACATAATCGTTTGCGGACATCACGGCTGTGGCGGCGTAAAAGCCGCGATGGACAATTCACAACTCGGCTTGATTGATAACTGGCTGCGACACATTCAGGACGTCCTACACACACATGAAGCATTGCTCGCGGATGTTAAGGACGAAGAAACGCGCCTTACTCGCTTATGTGAGTTGAACGTCATCGAGCAGGTTCTGAACGTTGGCCGCACGACGATCGTCCAAAGTGCCTGGCAGCGCGGTCAGGAATTGGCAGTACATGGTTGGATCTATGGCCTCGAAGACGGATTGTTACGCGATCTCGGAATTTCGATCGACAATGCGGAAGGCCTCGCTGTTACTTATCGAGACGCGATCAGCAACGCTATCTAAAATCGACGTATGAGCTACTCGCGACGTGGCTTTCTACAGTCGGCTAGTGCCTCTCTCGGCGTCGCATTGCTCGACCGCCCACTCCTCGCGGAAGACCTGGAAAATACATTCAAAGAGATACGCGCGAACCTGCTCGAGATGATCAACGAGGAGCGCGCTGTCGCGAAGGTCCAGCCGGTAGTTATTGATGAGCGTGCCACGCAGGTCGCGACGCAGCACGCCGTGGAGATGGCTGTTGATGACTATGTCAGCCACTGGGGACGCGACGGACGCAAACCTTACCATCGCTACTCGTTCGCAGGCGGCACGGAAGCAACGCAGGAAAATGTTTCGGCGGCGGATAATACGTGGTCGATGAAGGTTCCCGATTTAAAGCAGGATGCGGCTTACCTGCACGTGCGACTGTACCAGGAGAAGTCTCCGTACGATGGGCATCGCCGGGCGATACTCGCGCCACAGCACACGCACGTTGGATTTGGTCTGGCAGTGGAAAAGTTGCGGTTGAGAGTGGTGGAGCTGTTTGTGGCGAGGTATCTGGAAGTCGAGCCGGTTCGTCGTCGGGCGAAGCCGGGGGATCAGATCACGTTCACTGCAAAGATGCCGAAACAGGGTTATCACCTGAATCATATTGAAGTGTTTTACGAGCCGCTGCCGAAAGCGCCTGAGCTGAGTTGGTTGCGACAGCCGCGATCGTACGCGTTGCCGGACGAGTCGAGAGTGCTGCGGCCGAAGGTGCCGCCGCCGTACATGTATGCCGATCGCGAGCTGGGAGTGATTGACGTATCGCTCGATGGAAAGCTTAGTACGAAGGTAAGGCTGTTCAAGAACGAGCCGGGGATTTACACCATCGTCACCTGGATCAGGCGCGAAAACTCAGCGAAACCATTTCCCGCCACAGAACTCTGCATCGAAGCTTTGTAGGGGCGGCACTCCGTGGCCGCCCGTCGCAGAAATGG
>DATENQ010000198.1:0-5323 GCA_035275005.1 Pyrinomonadaceae bacterium
TTGAACGCGATCGCCGGAGCATCTGACGACGGCTTCAGCACGACCGTGTTGCCGGTCACAACTGAAGCGACCGTCATGCCTGCCATGATCGCGAGCGGGAAATTCCATGGTGGAATCACTGCGCCCACACCGAGCGGCACGTACTCGAGATGGTTTTGCTCACCGGGAATATGGACGAGGGGCTGCTCGCCCGCGTATCGCAGCATCTCGCGGCCGTAAAATTCGCAGAAGTCGATTGCTTCCGCGGTGTCGCCGTCGGCCTCGGGCCACGTCTTCGCCACTTCGTAAATCATCCATGCCGACAACTCGTGTTTACGTTCGCGCATGATCGCGGCCGCACGAAACAGCAATGCAGCGCGATCGGCGGCCGGCGTGTACTTCCAGGTCTCGAATGCTTTCGCGGCTTCTTCGACTGCGCGCGCGGCGAGCTCCTTGGTGGCTTTGTTGAAACGTCCGACTACCTGTGTGCGATTAGCGGGATTAATACTGTCGAGCGTGTTTCCGGTGGTAATTCTTTCGCCGCCGATGACGAGCGGATACTCACGCCCGAGCTCGCTCTTAACTTTATCGAGCGCCGCGCGCATCGCCTGCGCGTTCTCTTCTTTAGTGAAATCTGTAAATGGTTCGTTACGAAATTCTGCTGCCATGTTCTCTCCTGTATTTAAGCCGCAGATTTACGCGGGTAAACGCAAATACAGATCTGCGTCTATCCGCGTAAATCTGCGGCCTACATTATTCCCACTTTCCTGCTTTTTGCAGTTTCTTGATCTTGCGTTTGACGATCTCGCGTTTGAGTGTGCTCATCTTGTCGAGGAACACGATTCCATCGCAGTGATCCGTTTCGTGAAGCATGCAGCGCGCGGTTAGTTCCATGCCGTCGAGCTCAAACCATTCACCCTTGAGATCCTGCGCGCGCACGATCGCTCGCAGGTTACGTTCGACTGGAGTAAAGATTCCCGGAAACGACAAACAGCCTTCCTCGCCATTCTGAGTTCCTTCGACTCGCAGCACCTCGGGATTGATGAGCGTTACACGCTGCTGCGGATCCTTGCCACCAGAGCAGTCCATCACAAACAGTCTCTGGGGGACACCAACCTGCACCGCCGCCAGCCCCACGCCGGGCGCGGCATACATCGTCTCAAACATGTTGCTGACGAGCCTCGCGAGATCCGCGTCAAACTCGGTCACCGGATCAGCCGGTGTATCGAGCACCGGCGCCGGCCACTTAACTATTTCCAGTAAAGCCATGACTTTGATTCTACTTCTGCGCTTGATCTCACGCAAAGGCTTTGCTGTCTTTGCGCCTTTGCGTGAAACAATTCAATAGCCTCGCAACTGTTCGCGATACCCTTCGAAGTTGCGCTTCATCTCGCCGAGACTGTCGCCGCCAAACTTCTCGCGCATCGCTCCGGCGAGCACGAGTGCGACCATCGACTCGCCGATCACACCCGCGGCCGGGACCGCCGTCACGTCCGATCGCTCAAACGCAGCGGCTTCTTCTTCCTTCGTGTCGATGTCAACCGAGCGGAGCGCGCGTCGCAACGTCGAAAGCGGCTTTAGATGCCCGCGTATGCGGATCTGTTCGCCGTTTGTGATCCCGCCTTCGAGCCCCCCGGCGCGGTTTGTCTCGCGAATAAACTCGCGCGTCTCGTTGTTGTATGCGATCTCGTCGTGTACTTCAGAACCCGGCAAACTGCTCGCTTCCGCTCCCGCTCCAATGGCAACCGCTTTCACCGCCGGTATCGACATCACTGCCTGTGCCAGCAGCCCGTCGAGCTTTAAATCCCATGACGTGTGCGAACCCAATCCCGGCACGACTCCGTGCGTCGCAACTTCAAAAATGCCGCCGAGCGTGTCGCCTTTCTTCCGCGTTTCGTCGATGAGCTCGATCATTCTTTGCTGTGCTTCGTCGTCAGCGCAGTGCAATGGAGCATCGTCGGAGATGGCGGCGATCTGTTCCCAGCTCAGCTCGAGTGGCGCGTCGGGAATACCGCCGAGCTGGATCACGTGACTACGAACCTCAGCGCCAAAGACTGTTAACAACTGTTTCGCAAGCGCGCCGCAGGCGACGCGCGCGGTAGTCTCGCGCGCAGAGGCACGTTCGAGGATGTTGCGCAGATCGCGAACGTCGTACTTCAACCCGCCCGGCAAATCTGCATGACCCGGTCGCGGGCGTTTCAGACGGCGCGACTTCTCAGGCGCAAGCTCACGTGGCTCCGCGGCCATGACGTCGGTCCAGTTGGGCCAATCTTTATTCTCTATTAATAAGGTGAGTGGCGAGCCGAGCGTAAGACCGTGTCTGACGCCCGTCAGTATCTCCGCGTGGTCGCGCTCAATCTTCATGCGCCCACCGCGCCCATACCCAAGCTGGCGCCGCCGCAATTCGTTATCGATCAACTCCTGATCGACAGGCAATCCCGCAGGCAATCCCTCAACGATCGCAATCAACGATCGTCCGTGCGACTCTCCGGCTGTAGTGAAACGAAGCATAGTAGCTACTCTGCGTCCTCTGCGTATCTCCGCGATCTCTGCGTCTAACGTTACTTTAACGCAGAGATCGCGGAGATACGCAGAGGGCGCAGAGGTTATTCCTCAAGTGCTAAAACTTTTCTGCGTATGCCATTCTTAAGAATCAAAACATTAAAATTTATAAGCAAACCCACCCGCCAACCACCCAGTCGCATATACGTGAGCAGTTGCGCCTCATGTACTGGAGCGATTGCTTCGATAGATTTTGTCTCCACAACAACGGCATTGCCCACCAAAAGGTCGATCCGATAACCGCAGTTCATTCGCAGGCCTTTGTATTCAAGCGGTAACGGCCATTCGCATTGATGCGGAATAGTCCTGAGCTGCAGTTCTTTCGCGAGACATTGCTTATAAACCGACTCCAGTAAACCTGGGCCGAGGTGGCGATGGACCTCTATAGCTGCACCAATAATCTCTTTTGTGAGGACGTTAACATGGGTGAACATGTTCACGGTTTCCTTTCGCACCAATTTTCCAGTCTAAGTCAAAAACGCTTCGGAAAAGATGTTTCCCCTCCCAAGTATACCGTTTGGATCTAGAGCTTTCTTCAAGGTGGCCATCTCGCGGAGTTGCTGGTCGTTGTAGAAGAAGTGGAGATAGTCGCGTTTGAGTTTTCCTACGCCGTGTTCGGCGGAGAGGGTGCCTCCTACTGACGCCGCGTACTTGAGAAACTGAACGTAGAACTCGCGCGCGCGTGCGCCCTCGGCGTCGTCGCGTGGGAGGATGTTGACGTGGACGTGGTTGTCGCCAATGTGCCCAAAGATCGTGTAACGCATTCCGCTCGACTGCAGGGTCTCCTTATATAAACGAAACAGCCCGGGGAAGGCGTCGTCGGGCACCGCCATATCGGTCGAGACTTTTCGTTGGCGGTAGCGCGCAAACCATTCGTTCATAAGCACCGGCAGTTGATGTCGAAACTCACGCAACTTCGCCTGGTCCTGCTCGTTTGTCGCAAACCACGAGTCGGCAAGGGCGTGATGCTGGTCCAATAGCTCTTGCCATGAGGTCAGCACCGCTTCTTCCGTGGCCTCATTCGTCTCCTGCTCGAAAAAGATCGCGCCGACTGCTTGTTCAGGTATCGCCGGATACTTCTGACGTAGAAAATTCAGCGACTCCCGATCGAAGAACTCAAGCGCACGCGCGTCGCCGTGTGCTCGTACGTCACTTACAAGCGCAAGCACGTCTGCTTCGTCCGCAAAAAACACAACACCACTTAGCAACCCTTCAGGCTTTGGCAGCAACCTGACTTCAACTTCGCAGATCACGCCGAGCGTGCCTTCACTGCCGATAAAGAGATCGACAGCATCCATCTCCGGCGCCACGAAATATCCCGAAGCGTTCTTGCGTGTGTTCGGCAGGTGATAACTCGGCAACTTCACCTCGATACTGCCGAGGCGAATTCGTCCCTCTGAATCGGCACGAATGTCGCCGCGTCGCAGGTCGAGCACCTCGCCCGAAGCCAGCACGATTTTCAATGCACGGACGTAATTGCGAGTTGGGCCATATTTAAATGTGCGCGCGCCGGAAGCGTTTGTCGCGACGTTGCCACCGACGAAACACCCGCGCTCGGTCGGATCGGGTGGATAGAGCAACCCCTCCTGGTCCACCGCACGCTGTAGATCAGACAAAACCACGCCTGCCTGAACTACCGCAAACCCGCCGTGTTCCTCGTGAACAATACTCTTGATTTGATTCAGCTTGTCCGTCGCGAGAATAATCCCGCCAAAAGCCACCCGCCCGCCAACCGTCCCCGTGCCGGCGCCCGAAACCGTAACCGGAATTCGATCGCGATTGGCGCTCGCGAGGATTTCAGAAACCTCCGCAACACTCTCCGGCAACACAACGCGCTCGGCGTATCCCTCGCGGATAAAACTCGCGTCAGACAAAAACGATTCGATCTCTTCGGGGTTGGTCTTTGTTTGCATTGAAAACACATCCACAGATTACACAGATTGTTTTCAGAAAATCTGTGTAATCCGTGGCCTACATCACTTGCAGCTCACGCTCGCGCAAAACCTTGATGCGATCGCGCAGCTCCGCAGCCCTCTCGAACTCAAACCGCTTCGCCGCCGCACGCATCTCCACCTCAAAGCGCGCAATCGTCGCCTCGATGTTCGCGGGCGAGTAATCCTCGATCTCTTCAACTTCGGAAGGCACCTTGAAGTAATCAGCCTCGGACGCCGTGATCAACGTCGCCTCGATCGGCTTCACGATCGTCTGCGGCGTAATGCCGTTCTCCCGGTTGTAGACTTCCTGTATCGCGCGCCGCCGCTGCGTCTCCTCGATCGCTCGCCTCATCGAATCGGTAATTCGATCGGCATAAAGTATCGCTTTGCCTTGCGCGTTGCGCGCCGCGCGGCCAATCGTCTGAATCAACGACTGCTCGGAACGCAAAAAACCTTCCTTGTCGGCATCGAGAATCGCCACGAGCGACACTTCCGGCAGATCGAGTCCTTCACGCAACAAGTTGATCCCGACGAGCACGTCAAACTCACCGCGTCGCAGATCGCGCAGGATCTTGATTCGTTCGAGCGTCTCGATATCCGAGTGCAGATACCGGACCCGCACGCCGACTTCAGTGAAATACTCCGTCAGGTCCTCCGCCATGCGCTTCGTCAAGGTCGTCACCAGCACACGCTCGTGCCTTTCTGCGCGCTGACGGCATTCTTCGAGCAAGTGATCGATCTGGCCCTTCACCGGCTGCACTTCAACTTCCGGATCCATCAATCCCGTTGGCCGGATGATCTGCTCGACCACTTCCCCGCTCGCCTTCGTCAGCTCATATGGTCCGGGC
>DATENQ010000199.1:0-4234 GCA_035275005.1 Pyrinomonadaceae bacterium
ATCCCTTCGCGCGTGGCAAATTCGATCGTCGCATCGATCATCTTCGGATCGTGCGTGGCGATGCCGTGATAGGTACCGCTGGCCAGTAACAGTTGCATCACTTTGATGTAGTTTGCGTCAACGTCTTTCTTCTCGGGAAACGCCACTTCGGGCGGTTCGTTGTACGCGCCCTTGCAGATACGAATGCGCGCGGGCAGTTTCACTAACTCCTGCGCGTCCGCCAGGGTCCTGTACAAGTACGACTGCAACACGATTCCGACCGTGTTCAGTCCGAATTCAGCGCGCAGTCGTTTGAATATATCGATCGTGACCTGCGTAACGTTCGAATCTTCCATATCAACTCTGACGAAGTTGCCACGCCGCTCGGCTTCTACCACCACTTTGCGCGCGTTTTGGTAGGCTAGCTCCGGATCGAGCCCGAGCCCAAACTGCGTCAGTTTTATCGAGACGTTTGAGCGAATGCGTTGTTCGTCGATCTTGGCCAGAATGTTGAGATACTCGACTACTTCCTGTTCCGCTTCAGCCGCACTTCCAACCGACTCGTTCAAATGATCAAACGAAGCCGTCGCGTTTTCGGAGTTGATCTGGCGAATAAAAGGAATGACTTCGTCGATATTCTCCCCCGCGACGAAGCGAGTAGTCAGTTTTTTGAAAAATCCAAAACGAGTAGCAAAATCCTTGAGGCCTTCCTGGCGGGACAGCCAAATCAGCGAGCTTCTTGTGATCATTTGTGGTCCGTCCCTGTGGTATCCTTGGCGGCGCCTTTCTCACCAACCAAGGAGGAGCTTTTGCACGTCAGCAGCAGACTAAGGAACTTGCCCGGATGCGACTGAAGCTCGTCGTGATCGCTTCCCTGCTTGCAGCAATTGTGGGCGCCGGTTCCTGCATCGCCCTCGTGCTCGGTGTCTTCTCCGTGCGGGCCTTATCGAGCCCCGGCCTCTTAGTTACTACTACTCTTTTGCTGCCAATCGCCGCAATCATCTTCTCGTCGATCTTCGTCTATCGTCACACGGCGCGACGGCGGCGACTACAAGCATTTCTGACTGTGGTCCTGGCGACACTGCTTACTCTTGCTCTCTTCATCGTCGCTTCGATCGTGAGTGCGCGCAGAAGCCCGTCCGAACCAGTGCAGCCTGCTGGACCACAAATCGCATCGTGACTTCAAGCAGCGGTATTTAAACCAATCTCTTTTTGCACCGGCCGCAAAGCATCGATCACGAAACGAATGTGCTCGTCGATGTCTACGCCCAACTCTTCGACACCTTGCTTGATGTCGTCGCGATTCACCGAGCGTGCAAATGCCTTGTCCTTCAGCTTCTTTTTGACTGACGAGACTTCCATGTCATCCAAACTGCGAGACGGTCTCACTAGTGCACACGCTACCAGAAAGCCGCAGAGCTCATCGGTGGCAAAGAGCGCGCGAGCCATGTCCGTATCGCGAGGCACGCCCGTGTACGTCGCGTGGCCCAGGATGGCTCGAATGATTCGATCGGAGTAGCCGCGGCCGCAGAGGATGTTAGAGCCGGTGAACGGGTGCTGATCGGCTGACGGGAACATCTCGTAGTCGAAGTCGTGAAGCAGACCGACTAAGCCCCATTCGTCTTCGTCCGCGGGGCCTTCTGCGTAGCGTTTGGAGCAGGCGCGCATCGCGGCTTCGACGGCGAGCGCGTGTTTACGCAGGCTGTCGCCCTTTGTGTATTCACACAACAATTCCCAGGCTTCGGCTCGATCAGGCATGAGGGAGTTTTGTAGCACACAAAGATTTTTTAAGCCACAGATGAACGCGGATTACCGCAGATCTGCGTTATCCGCGTTATCCGCGTGAATCTGCGGCTTACTTTGTGTTGGTGGCGAGGTAGCCGGGGCGAGCGCGGATTACGACTTGCTTTCGTGTGGTCGTTACTTTGATGTGGCGATAGCGTTCGTCGCGCTCTTTGTTGAGCGGGTAGTAGCCGAGCATGTATTGCGTCCGCAGTTCGGCAGCGATTTGAGCAAACGCATCCGGCAGCGATTTGAGCGTGTCGGCGCGCAACAACCGGCCACCGGATTTTTCTGCTAACGCCTTGAGATAACCGTCAGCGGTAAAGTAGGCCATATCGAGCATTGCTTTGATGTCATCGTTTGGACCTCTCGTCGTTCCTGACGTAGTTCGGTCGTCCGGAGGCTCGCCGGGCAGGCGTGGCATTCGTTGGTCGGGCGGCCGGCTGGGATCCCGGTTAGGGTCTCTGCGTGCTTCTTCTTCGCGACGACGGCGCATGATCTCTTCAGGAAGCGGCAGCCCGAATGGACCAGTCTTTGGTCGCGATCCGGATGTTGGCACTTGATCGTCACTGGGAAATGTCGGTGCTGTCGTGCCGCCCGGGGGTGGTTGTCGTATGACACCGATCGTCGGCAACTGCGCCACTCCTCCTCCGGACTGTTCGCGCGCCAATCTTTCGGTGGTCGCACGCGTGTCGTAACGGATTGGATAGACCATCACGCCTTCTTCATCGAGATAACGCACAGTGCCTTCAAATGTCGCGCTATCGCTGTGCCAATCCATGCCGTCGGTAAAGATCACGATTGCCTTGCGTCCACGAATGGTCCGGATCGTGTTCAGGGCGAGTTCGACTGCGTCGTAAACTTTCGTTCCCGCTCCTGACGTCGTGCTGTAGATCGCTGATCGCAGAGTTTCACGATTGCTGGTGAACTCGTTCAGGTCCTTCACAGCGTCGTCGAAGGAGATGACTTTCACGCGATCCGCCGGTTGTAACTGTTCCACGAAAGCAACAGCCGCCTGCTGGATTTGTTTGAGCTTGTCCTGAGTGCTCGAGCTGGTGTCGAGCATCAGCACGACATGAAACGGGGCCGCGACTTTTCCAAAGAACGCTACCTGCTGCTGCACGCCATCCTCGAAGATCGCGAACTCTTCCTGACGCAGATCGGTGACATAGATGTTGTTCGCGTCAGAGGCAATCAATGGCACCGTCACGAGGTCGGTATCAGTCTTCAGGGTTTCGATGTCCTGCGGCTCTTGCGGCGCGGTCTCGGGTTGGGTTGGAGTAGGCTTGGGTGGGTTTGGCTTCTGGCTCGAGGGTCTGGTTTGGGCGAACGCAGCCGTCAGCGCCAGCGCGACCACCAGGAAAATGGAAACGGCAAGACGCGACGCAGGCATCTCAGTCCTCCCTCACGCAAACAGTTAAGTGAACTTTGGTCGGATGTCCGGGATAATGATAACGTTGCGTTTCTCTCACGCAAAGACGCAAAGGACGCAAAAGATAGTCTTGACCATCTTTGCGTCTTTCTTTGCGCCTTTGCGTGAGATCTTCTCTTCCACTAGAATTTACCTTCTGACGTTTTTCCGATGAGATCCTTATTGTTTGCAGTCTTAGCGGCGTATCTGATTGCCGCAATCCATTCGATTCTGGCGTTCGTTAACAAACGACGCTCTCTGCAACGCGTTGCGGAGTGGTCGACCGCTGCCGGCTTCGTGCTGCACACCTGCGCTCTGATCGCCGACTGGGTAATCGACGGTCATTACCCGCTGGTCTTTCTGCGCGAGACACTCTCGTTCCTCGCGTGGGCGCTGGTGGCCCTTTACTCGCTCGTACTCTATCGCTATCGCACGCAGGCGCTCGGCGTTTTTGTAATGCCGCTCATATCCGCGCTGACGTTCGTGACCCTGCTGATGGGCACGACTTCGTCAAACGACCCGGCATCCTTTTCGACGACGTGGCTATTCCCGATCCACACGACGCTTCTGATCTTCGCGTACGCATCGTTCTTTATCGTCTTCATGGCCAGCGTGATGTACCTGCTACAGGAACGCGAGCTCAAACTGAAAACGTTCAGCGCCATTTTTCATCGTCTGCCGTCGTTAAGCACCGTCAACGACATCGCAACGACCGCGGCCGTGTTCGGTTTGACGCTGCTCACGCTCGGCATCGCGACGGGCATGATCTGGTCATGGTCGCGCTACGGCCGCATCTGGCACAACGATCCGAAGGAGATCTTCGCGTTTCTGACCTGGTTACTTTATCTCGGTTTGATTCTCTATCGTTCGACGGCAAGCTGGCGCGGACGCAGCGCGGCATGGCTTGGCATCGCGGGATTTGCCCTCGTGCTGTTTACCTTTTTGGGAACACCACTGCTCGGCGGCTATCACGTGTTTGGGTAAGAGATTTATGAGAAATATTTTAGCCACAGATTTTCGCGGATGAACACCGATCAGATCCGCGTTCATCCGCGAAAATCT
>DATENQ010000200.1:0-11247 GCA_035275005.1 Pyrinomonadaceae bacterium
GCTTTGGTGAATTACTAGCCGGAAGGTGAGCCGCAGATTAACGCGGATGCCGCAGATCTGAATTCAGATCTGCGGCTAATTTCCATTTTGAGGCAACACGCGCTCGACCGCAGATTTCAACATATCCAACCCGCGCTCACCCGCGGCGAAACATTTCAGCTTGCCTTCAGCGTCGAACAAGTAATACGCCGGGACAAAGCCCTGATCGTTCTGAAATGCGTCTTTTAATTTGTGTTCGTTGTCTACTGCTACTGGCTCAGTGATGTCATACTTGCCAATCAGGTCGCGCACCGTTTCCACGTCAGTATCAGCCTCGTAGCGAGGCATATGAATCCCGATCACGCGCAGTCCCAGTCCGCGCTTCTCGTCACGCCATTGCCCAACACGCGGCAGGTTGTCTTTGCAAACGCCGCAGCTCGCCGACCAGAAATGGACCAACGTCGGGTGACCCGCGGCTTCTGATTCCGCATGTGCCTGAGTACCGCCAAACCACTCAGTTGCGCCTTCAAGCCGGGGCAACTGTGTTCCAATCTTCATTGCCATGTTTATGTTCTCGATCTCCAAAACCATCCACAGATTACACAGACGCTCTGTGTAATCTGTGGACAGCCGAATTAGTTGTTGAGTGTCTTCTGGCCGGGCTTCCACTCAGCCTGGCAGAGACCGCCCGTTTGCAGCGCCTGGATCACGCGAAGCGTTTCTTCAGCCGAACGACCAACGTTCAGATCGTGCACGACTTTGTAACGAAGAATGCCTTCCGGATCGATTACGAAGAGACCGCGCAGTGCGATACCGCGATCTTCGATGAGTACGCCGTAGTCGCTCGCCACTTTCTTCGTCGAGTCCGCGGCCAGCGGGTATTTCAGTCCTTCCACGCCGCCCTTGTCGCGAGCCGTGTTAAGCCACGCACGGTGCGAAAAAACCGAGTCGGTAGAAATGCCGATGACGTCTGCGCCGATGTCTAAGAAGTCCTGATAACGGTCGCTGAACGTGGTCAGTTCCGTGGGGCAAACAAACGTGAAATCAAGTGGATAGAAAACCATAACCAGCCACTTACCTCTGTAATCGGAGAGTTTTACGGGCTCGTTCAGTTTCTCGATGTTCTTAGTCGAGGCCATTTCGAAATCAGGCGCGGGCTGGCCCACCTGCGCTCTTTCTATTGCTGCTGCTGTTGCTGCTGTCATGTATCCTCCAAGTAAGTTGTTATTGCTTAATTTTGTAATCTGTTGCTCCACAACAATCAGGACAACGTCCTCTCAGCGTTAAGTGAACTGATTGTGGTTGGAAGCGCGACTTGCGCGCCGCGGCCTGCATGAGCCTCGCGGCGTCCGGCAGATCGAAGTCGACCAGCTTGCCGCAATCGTTACAGATGGCATGGTCGTGCCGATCGGTTTCGCGATCGTAGCGGCTGGCGCTGTCTCCAAACTGGATTTCGTAAACCAGCCCAGCCTCTTTCAGGTAGCGCAACGAGTTGTAAACGGTTGCGTAGCTGATGCCGGGCAGTCGCCGCCGGGCCGCCTCAAAGATGTCGCTGGCGGTTGGGTGATCGTCGCGTTCCTGGATCACCTGGAAGACCGCCTCTCTTTGGGGAGTTAGCTTTGGCTTTTCCTTGGCTACTTTCACAATGGACTTAGACTAATTCTAAATCAAAGAATTGTCAAGCCACGGATTACACGGATAACACGGATTAAGTTATTCAATGGAATCCGTGTCTATCCGTGTTATCCGTGGCTAAATAACTGGGTGTGTTCGGGCGAAGTCGATGATGCGGTCGACGTAGCTTTCGAATGGTGGGCAACGGATGCCGTGGGGAGCGAGGAGTTGTTGCGCCTGAGTGCAGTCGTAGAGTTGTTTCACAAAGAAGTAAGGGACAGCGTGGTGCGGCAGGCCGGTGATGCGTGGAGACGGCGGCAACATAAGGAAGAAGCGTACCCACTTCGCAGGCGCGGTGATCTTGGAGCGGTGACCGTCGATCGATTTGGCAATGGCGTTGAAGAGTTGATTCGTTGTTAACGGCGCGGGATCGGCGAGTTGCAGAGTCTTTCCGATCGCTCGCTCTTCAAAAGCTAACGCGGCCATCGCATCAACCACGAAATCGACCGGCACTAGATTGAGACTCACTTCGTGATTGCCGATATTTATCTGCGAGAGCACGCTGGGCCAGCGCAGCAGATAGTTAATCAGGTAATAAACACCGTCGTATTTACCGGTCTCACCGCTTCTCGAATCACCGCAAACAACTGCGGGACGATGAATCGTAACCGGCAGATCGTCTTTCGCTGAGTCGACTTCCTGCTCCGCAAGATTCTTCGACTCCTCGTAAAAGTTTCGGTAACCGGCGTCGTGTCGAAGCTCGGTCTCGAAAATCATTCCCTCGCGCTTCCCTGCTACATAGCACGTCGAGACGTGGTGAAACTGTCGCAGGCGCGGGAGTGTACGCGCCAGCGTCACGACGTTCCGCGTGCCGCCCGCATTAACCCGCATTGCAAGATCCTCGGGGACCGCCAGGTCGTAAACGGCGGCGAGATGAAAGACGCGCGTGGTCTGCTGTTGGACCAGATCGAGATCCGCGGCACTCAAAGCAAGTCCGGGCTCGCTTATGTCGCCCTCTACGATCCGAAAATCAGTCTTTCCGCTGAGCTGCGCGATACGCTCGATCTCTTCCACGGCGCGCGACCGCAGCGACGGTTGCACCAGCAGAATGAAATCGGACTCTCTACGCGCGAGTCGTTCCAGCAGGCGATTAGCGATAAAACCCGGAAACCCGGTTATGAACAGCGTTTCTCTATCCGGCATCGAATACCCTGAGTATAATTCACGCCCAAACTACCTTACGATTCGGAAAGGTCAAATTAGATGAAGCCCCATTGGATGTTAGTGCGCCGAACGGCGCTGGCTCTGGTGCTCGTAGTGACGGCGCTCTTTTCAATCGCCGCGCAGGATAAGACTCAGTGCAACGTCAAAGTAACGCTCCTACAGGTTAACGACGTCTATCAGTTTGCGCCCGTCGATCATGGTACACGAGGCGGTCTCGGTCGCATCATGACACTCAAAAAATCGATCCAGCAGGAGAACCCAAACACTCTGCTCCTGATGTCGGGCGACACCATCTCGCCGTCAGTGGAGTCGATAACTTACAAGGGCGCGCAAATGATCGAAGCCTGGAACGCCATTGGTCTCGACTACGCGACTTTCGGCAACCATGAATTTGATTTTGGACCAGATGTGCTGAAACAGCGAATCGGTGAGTCGAAGTTTGGCTGGATCGCGGCAAACGTGATCGACAAACAGTCGAACCAGCCTTTCGGCGGCGCGAAGCCATACGTGGTACGCGAGTTTGGCGGCGTGAAGATCGGAATCTTTGGTCTGGTGTTGCCCGAAACTAAGATAACTTCGAAACCGGGCGACAATGTCGACTTTCGCAACTCCTGCGAAACCGCAAAAGAAATCGTCTCCGAGCTTCACGGGCAGGGCGTTAAGGTTGTCGTAGCTCTGACGCACCTTTCGATGCGCGAAGACAAAGAAGTCGCTCGTTGTGCGGGCGTCAACTTGATCGTCGGCGGTCATGAACACACGCTGCTCGAGTCGCACGCGGGCAACGCGCCGATTTTCAAGATGACTTCCGACGCGCGTGAGCTCGGTCGCATCGATCTCAACATCAACCCAACCACCGGCGAGCTCGAAAGCATCGATTGGAAAGTGATTCCCATCGACAGTACGATAAAGGAAGCGCCGGAATTCGCGGCAATTTATAAGAAGTACGCGGCGCTGCTGGCTCAACTCGCCAAGCCCATCGGGAGTACGAGTGTGGCGCTCGATGCGCGCAGTAAAGAGAATCGCACGCGCGAAACTAATGTCGGCAACTTTATAACTGACGCTTTCCGCAAGGTGTTGGCTGCGGACATTGGATTCATGAATGGCGGCTCGGTTCGCGCTGACGGCATCATCGGGCCAGGGAAGCTCACGCAGCGGGATCTGCTCTCGATGCTGCCGTTCAAAAATAAACTCGTTAAGATTGAAGTGACTGGCGCTACGTTGCGCGCGGCACTCGAGCACGGCGTGAGTCGCAGCGCGGAAGATTCGGAACCGGGAGGTTTCCCGCAGGTTTCCGGCATCCAATATTCTTTCGACGCGAGTCGCCCGAGCGGTTCGAGGGTTGTCGAAGCTAAGGTGAATGGCCTGCCACTCGACGATGCGAAAAAATACACGTTGGCGGCGCAGACCTTCGTCGCACTCGACGGCGGTGATGGTTACTCGATGTTCAAGGGCTCGAAAGTGATTACCCCTCCTGACCCGGCTCTGACCGATGCTGATGCGGTGAAGAAAACGATCGGCACGAGGGCGATTGCGCCGAAAGTTGAAGGACGCATCAAGAGATTAGACGTAGCTCAGAAGTCTGGTGCAAACTGTAACTAGGTGAGTTTTATGGACACCTACGACGACACAGCAGCGGCGAAACGCTTCGAAGCCAATCAACTTTTCCACGAGGCTTACGAGGCGCAACTCTCGCAGGATTACGAGCGGGCTATTGAACTCTACAAACGCTCAATAGAAACGTATCCAACCGCCGAAGCGCATACCTTCCTCGGTTGGGTTTACAGTTTTCAGAAGCGTTATGACGAGGCGATCGATGAGTGCCTGGAGGCGATTCGCGTGGATGAGACGCTGGGGAATCCGTACAACGACATCGGCAGTTACCTGCTGGCGAAGGGCGATCCGTACGGCTCGGTGCGTTGGTTCAAGCGGGCACTGTTAGCGCCGCGTTACGAGTCGTATGCGTTTCCGCATTTCAACCTGGGGCGGGTTTATGAAACTCGGCGCCAGTTTCTCGAAGCCGCTCGACACTACGGCCTCGCACTCGAGCAAAAACCCGATTTCGCAGAAGCCGCGGTAGCACTGAGAAGAATGCAGGCTCGACTGAATTGAGCCGCAGATGAACGCGGATAAACGCAAATCAGAATCTGCGTTCATCCGCGTTCATCTGCGGCTCAATTACTCTTCACGATCGCCATTTTCTCGCCGTGCTCGTCGACTGCAACGTAGATCACTTCCGCTTCCGTGACTCGCACGCGTTCACTCGTCCCCAATCGTTCCACTTCGACCACTACCCGTACCGTTATCGACGTCGTTCCAACGCGCACCGTCTCACAATAAAAACTTACCAGGTCACCCACGAACACGGGCTTGTGAAAGATCACTTCCTTCATCGCGACCGTCACAAAGCGCTCCATTCGCGTGTGACGATGTGCTTCGATCGCTCCGGCAGTGTCGATGTAGCTCAGGATAACGCCGCCGAAGATCGTGCCTCGCGAATTCGTGTCGCGCGGCAGGAGGGTGATCCGGATCGCTGGGTCTGTGTATTCGTTCATCCGTTTATCCGTAAATATCTTTGGCCCACTCAGTGATAACGCGTTTGAGCTCATCGAGGCTGTCGTCGAAGAAGTGTCCCGCGCCGGGGATGACGACCAGCCGCACGGACGTGTTTTTTTCCAGTTCTGCGGCCAGTTTTTTCAGCTCCTCCGCATCGCCAAACTCATCCTGCTCTCCGTGAACCAATAGCAAAGGCTTGAGACAGGCGCGAAGAAAATTGAAATCATACTTTTCGAGTGGTGTGCCGATGCCGATCAGAAACGCCACGCGAGGATCTTGAATACCAACCTCCAGTCCCACGCGGGCGCCAAACGAGAACCCGCAAAGCGTTATCCGCTGACCCGGATAATGCGAAGACAAGTAGTCGAGCCCCGCGCGAACGTCATCACGTTCGCCACGTCCTTCGTCGTGTGTTCCAGTACTTTGCCCAACGCCGCGAAAGTTGATTCTCAGAACAGTGAGGCCGGCGTCATTCAACGCAGCGGCGGCACGAAATACAACTTTATTGTGCATCGTGCCGCCGCCGAGTGGATGGGGATGCAGGACCAGCGCCACGCCTTTGGGTGAACCCTGGCGCGGCTCTTTAAGAATTGCTTCTAACTGCCCGTGCTCGACAGGAATAAAGAGATTGCCGGCTGGATACATTGGGGGCCGAACTAACCTTCTTCACTGGAAGCTTCGGATTCGCCGCCCGTACCTTCGGTGGCTCCTTCGGAGCTCATTGGTTCCGGTGCTCCGTAGCTCTCAGCGGCCAGCGTTGTCGGAGCGACTGCCGCTGACTTTCTGGACCGCTTCTTTGTGCCGCCTCGCTTGCCTGCGCCGCCCTTGCTGGTCCGTTTCGTTGCCGCCTTTTTTGTTCCCTTCTTTGCTGCTGCTTTCCTGGTGCCGCCCTTCTTTGTAGATTTCCTGGCTGCCTTCTTAGTCGACTTCTTTGCGCCGCCTCTGGACTTGGATTTTGACGCGCCCTTCTTTGCCGCTTTGCCGCCACCTTTGCGCGCGCCTCTGGACTTCTTGCTTCCTTTTTTGGCTGCCATTGAGTTCACTCCTTTGTTGTGTTTTGAGTTTCGTGCAACGTAGCAAAATAATTTGATGCTGTCCACGAAGTTTTTTTTCACGTAAAGTCGCAAAGACGGCAACGCTTTCTCTGCGTCTTGTCTTTGCTCCTTTGCGTTTTTGCGTGAGAACTCCGATCCAAAAATCAAGAGTGCTGTAGACACCATCGAGCGTTTCGGCTACAGTAAACTTGCTCTCCACACAACACGCGGTCTGGCATAAAAAGCTGCGGAAAGGCTGCCTCGATGCAAGATTATTACTCATCGTGCGTTTGTACGGTTTATCAGCCATCCTCTCTCTATCTCAGCCAGTTTTTTCACAGTCAAGCTAACCACTCGTCCGACCTTGGCCCTGATAGCGAGGTCCTGCGCCGCGAAGCTCGAGAGCGCAGAACCGCTCTGGTCGTCGACGACGTGGCTGACGTCACAGAGATGCTGGCAGTCGTGCTGACCCATGCCGGTTATTCTGTCGTGACCGCAGCCTCCGCGCCCGCAGCACTCAAGGCCGCGCGCGAGCGCCAGTTTGACGTAATAATCTCCGATATCGGCATGCCCGAGATGAACGGTTACCAGTTGGCCCGTGAAGTGAGACAGTTGCCAGGTTATGAGACTGTTCCGATGGTGGCCGTCACCGGCTACTCGATGTTCGACGACAGGGAACGCTCGACCAACGCCGGTTTCAACGCTCACATGACCAAGCCGATCGATCCGCGAGCGCTACTCGATCTGATCGACCAACTGTGAGCTCCACAACAAGAGACAGTTGAGCGATTGATGACGACCTCCTCCGGCAAACTCCCCTGGTATCAATCCGAATCATTCATCCGAATCCTCCAGTTTCTAGCCGGCGCCATCGCCACCGGCATCATTTTTTACCTGCTTCAGTGGTCAACCACCGCCATCTGCTGCGGCGACTTCGACGGTTACTATCACGTCCAATGGTCGCGCGAGCTCTGGGCGTCGATGAAGAGCAAAGCATTTCCACCTGCGTTTCCATGGCTGCCACTCACGACGCTGAATCCGAAAGACTACGTAGACCATCACCTGCTCTTCCACATCATCCAGATACCGTTCGTTGCGTTTTCAGATCCGCGTCTAGGCGCGAAGATCGCATCGGCAGTCTTCGGTAGCCTCGCGGTGCTCTCATGCTATTGGCTGTTGCTACGGCATCGCGTGCGGTATCCGTTGGTCTGGCTGGTCGCTTTGCTAGCCTGTTCCGCGCCGTTTCTGTTTCGGATGAACATGGCGAAGGCGCCGCCGCTCGCGATTGTTTATCTCATCATCGCGATTCACCTGTTTTTTCAGCGGAAATATCTACGGAACTATTGGCCGTTGCTGCCCCTCGCGCTGATCTTCACCTGGACGTACGACCTGTTTGTGCTGCTCGTAATGGCGACGGTTTTCTGGGTTGTCACGATTGCGATTACCGAGCTAAGGTTTGAATGGCGGCCACTGGTTTTTGTCCTCGTTGGTTGTGCCGCGGGAATGGTCCTCAATCCGTACTTCCCACACAACTTGCAACTGCTCGTTGAGCACATGAAGATCAAACTCACCATGTCAGACTTCGACACGAAGGTGGGCTCCGAGTGGTACCCGTACGATTCGTGGGAATTTTTAGGGAACTCAGCCGTCGCTTGCATCGCGATGCTGGTGGGCTACATCTCCTTCGAGCCTTCAGAACGCAAACGAGCGCACTATCCGATCTTCTTCCTGCTGTTTTCAACCGCGCTGATGATCATGACTGCGCGTTGGAAGCGGATCGCGGAATACTGGCCACCGTTTGCCGTGCTGTTCGCTGCTTTTTCACTTCAGCCATGGTTGCAGGGACTTAAGCCGTATCCGAGGCGTCTGCCGCCGGATGTACTGGAAGAGCTCCAACCGTTTTTCGATCGTGAAGAGAAGGAGCAAAAAGCCTTTTATGAGACGCTCAGAAATATAGCAGTGGCGACTGTGGCGCTTGTGTTAGGTGTTTTTCTCTACTTCAACCTGACCGCGACCGAGAAGGAGATCGCGCAAAGCGAGTCGCACGATTACTACCAGGCCGGCACGCAGTGGTTAAGAAGTAATGTTCCGCCGGGGCAGATCATCTTCAACACTGATTGGGACGACTTTCCGCGGCTCTTTTATTACGCGCCCTCACATCATTACGTTTCGGGGCTCGATCCGAACTATCTCTACGACAAGGATCCGGACCTCTCCCGTCTCTACGATCGCATCACGCTCGGCCAGGAAGAAGATCCTGGGCCATTGATTCGCGATCGCTTCGGCGCACGCTACGTTTTCTCAGACAATCAGCATCACGATTTTTTTGAGCACGCGCAATCGAGCGGCTGGTTTGATATTGTTTACGAGGATAAAGATTGTACGATCATGTATATCCGTGATGAGAAGCGTGTGGAGAATCCTCTTGGGGAGCCTGGCGATGAGTGAATTAGGTTGTGTGTTGCTGGTGGTCGCGGTGTTGTTCTTCGGTTCTTGTGGTGGTGGCGCGCCGGCTGCTAACAGCAGCCCCACGCCGGTAGTATCACCTACGCAGGCTCCATCGCCGCTCACCGGCTTCGAGAAGGACCTGCAATACATCCGCAACGGTAACTATACGTACGTCTGGGTCTTTTCACGTAAAGACGGCAAGCCGCTCGATAAAGACGACGGTGCTTTCCTCAGAACCAACGCGCCGCAGGTTGTCGATTGGGTGACGACGGATGAAGGTCGGAAGGTGATTGCCGGGACGAACTTCAATCTCGAAGAGGGAAATCTCGAAGCGCTCAAGAAACGATTCGTAACTGAGGACTACAGCAACAAATAAAGCCGCAGATGAACGCGGATAAACGCAAATCTGAATTCAGATCTGTGTTCATCCGCGTTCATCTGTGGCTAAAACTATCTTCCCGAATTGGCCGCGGTTCTCCATTAATTCATGCGCCTCGCGCGCTTTGCTGAGGGGCAGGACGCGATCGACCACTGCACGAATTTTTCCCTGCGCGACAAACTTCATCGCTTCCAGCAACTCGGCTTTCGAACCCATGAACGATCCGAGCAGCGTCAGGTGTCGATAAAAAATCTGGCGCAGATCCGTGCGCGCGTCGAAACCGCTCGTCGCACCACAAGTGACCAGACGTCCGTTGTTTTTGAGGGCTGCGATCGATCCGGGCCAGGTTGCGGCGCCGGTGTGTTCCACGACGACGTCAACACCGCGGCGCTCAGTCAGTCGCCGTACTTCCTTCGGCCAATCGTCGCGAGTGTAGTTAATAGTCTCATCAGCACCGAGGTCGCGCGCCTTTGCAAGTTTTTCGTCAGTGCTCGCGGTCGTGATCACGCGCGCGCCGCGCAGTTTCGCAATCTGAATCGCGATTGAACCGACGCCACTGCCCGCGGCGTGAACTAACACGTCCTCGCCCGGTTGCACGTTGGCTCGCGTCACCAGCATGTGCCAGGCAGTCACGGTTACCAGAGGCAATGCCGCAGCTTCAGGCCAGCTCAGTTCGGTTGGTTTGGGGATGATATTCACGCCGGGAACCGCCACCAACTCTGCATAACCACCATTGCGACGATACCCGATCATGTCGTACTCGCGACAAAGATTGTCCTGACCGCTGAGACATGCCTGGCAATGCCCACAAGAACCGCCCGGCTGGACCATCACTTCATCGCCGGGCTTGACCCACGTAATGAGATCGCCGGCTTCACGCACCACGCCGGCGACGTCGCATCCCAGGATGTGCGGCAGCGGAATCTCAATGCCCGGCATGCCGTTGCGTACAAAGATGTCGAGATGGTTCAGCGCGCAGGCTTTTACTTCCACCAGCACTTCGTTCGCGCGGATCACCGGATCGGGCACGTCGGTGTATTCAAGCACCTCCGGTCCGCCGTGTTGTCTGAAGATGGTGGCTTTCACGGCTTTGTGGCTTGTTCGCGCGCGTGATAGGAGGAACGCGTGAGCGGGCTCGATTCGACGTGATGAAATCCCAACGACATTCCGATCTCGCGCCACTTAGCAAACTCATCCGGAGTGACGTAGCGTTCGACTGGTAAACGCCGGGCGTGCGGCTGGAGATACTGGCCGATGGTCATGATGTCGCACGAAACCGAACGCAGGTCGTGCATGAGAGCGACGACCTCATCAAAAGTCTCGCCCAGTCCAACCATGATGCCGCTCTTGGTCAACATCCCGCGCCCTTCTCGATCGCGTCTCGTCGCGGCACGCCGCAGCAATGTTAACGACTGCTGATAAATCGCATCGGGACGGACACGTCGATACAGTCGCGCGATGGTTTCAGTGTTGTGGTTGAGGACGTCGGGTTGCGCGTCGAGTACGGTGTTGAGCGCGGCTTCGTCGCCGTTGAAGTCCGGAATGAGCACTTCGATCTTGCACTCGGGATTCGCAGCGCGTACCTCGCGAATCGTTTCGGCCCAGTGTGCTGCGCCACCGTCGGGCAAGTCGTCGCGATTAACTGAAGTGATCACGGCGTGAGCGAGGTTCAGGTGGTGCACTGCTTCGGCGACGTGATGTGGTTCTTCCGGATCCAGAAGTCCCGGCTGTCCTTTTCCCACGGCGCAAAAGCCGCAATGACGCGTGCAGATGTCGCCGCCGAGCATGAAGGTTGCGGTGCGATCGGTCCAGCATTCGAAAATGTTTGGACAGCGAGCTTCCTGACAAACGGTGTGCAGGTTGAGACCTTCGATCAGTTGCAGCACCTGGTTCTGATTCGTCGGGTCGCCCAGGCGGATGCGTAGCCATTCAGGCTTGGGTTGACGGACCTTCTGATTGTTGCTGATTACACGGAGTTCGCGGGCCAATTGATTACCTCTGGAAGGATTTTACGTG